>NZ_JBHGXH010000212.1:0-2473 GCF_041936445.1 Candidatus Darwinibacter acetoxidans
GCGGCGAGATGTGGTATTCTTATGTTCAGGAACCATAGCTAAACCCTCCGTATCGTGTTAGTTTGGTTACCAACATCATACAGGGTTTCTGGCTGTGGTTCCATTCATTTCTTCGTGTTGCATTTCATTCTACAATGAGCCTCTGGAAATTTTTCACGAATTCCCCTGGTTCTGTGCTATAATAACTGGTAACGCTGCCAAGGGGAGGACAAGCATGGACGGTCTTTATGTAGAAGGGATTAGCAAAACCTATGGTTCCGTTGCCGTGGTGAATGATGTCTCCTTTCACGCTTCCCAGGGCAAGATCCTGGGCCTTTTAGGCCCCAACGGGGCAGGCAAAACCACAATTCTCCGCATGATTATGGGCATCACCGCTCCGGACCGCGGCGGGGTGTTTTTCCGGCAGGGAAGTTCCCAAACCCAGGGTATCCCCCGGTCCGCCATTGGGTACCTGCCGGAGGAGCGGGGCCTGTACAGGGAGGCCAAGGTCCTAAGCGTCCTGGTGTTTTTGGCCGGCCTGAAAAATGTGCCCAGGCCGGAAGCAAAAAGGCGGGCCCTGCACTGGCTGCGCAAGTTTGGCCTGGAGGAATACGCTCACAAAACAGTGGAGCAGCTTTCCAAGGGTATGGCCCAAAAGGTGCAGTTTGCCGCCGCGGTGCTCCACGAACCCAGGTTCGTAGTGCTGGACGAACCCTTTTCCGGCCTGGATCCCGTGAGCCAGGACCTGTTTAAGGCGGAAATCAGGGAGCTGGCCAATGCCGGGGCGGTGGTGCTGCTTTCCAGCCACCAGATGAACATCGTGGAGGAGCTCTGCGATGAGATCTTCCTCATCCATAGGGGCCGGGAAGTGGTCAAGGGCGACCTCCAATCCATCAGGGAACGCTACGGCAGCTTCCGGGTGGATGTGGAGCTGCCCCCCGGTCTAAAGCCAAAGGTCCGGGAAGAGCTGGTGGAAACCTGGCAGGAACTGAACCAGGGCAGCTACCGCTATATCCTCCGGGAAGGAGTGCAGCCCCTGCAGTTTGTGCAGAGCCTGCCCGCGGATCTGCCCATCCATGAGCTGACCATCAACCGCCCCACCCTGCACGACATTTTCGTGCGGGTAGCCCAAGGAGGTGCCGGCCATGAAGAATAGCTGGAAAGTTGCCCAGTGGGAGATTCTGCGCAACCTCACCAACAAGCAGTTCATCATCGGCCTTTTGATCACGCCCTTGATCATGGCGCTGTTCATCGTGGTGCCTGTGCTTCTGGAGCGCTGGAATCAGCCGGCTACAACCACCTACTATGTGGTGGACGAGCTGGGGGCCGCCGAGGCGCTCCAGGCCTTTCTGCCTGAAAACATCGTGCTGGAAAAGCAGAGTGCCAGTGCGGACCTCGCCCAGCTGGTGAAGGAGGGTAAGGCCCGCGGCTACTTTATCCTGGATGAGAGCTTCCCGCTAAGCGGCCAGCTGGACCTATTCTACAACGACCGCAACACCCAAAGCATGAATACCCTGCGCCAGGCACTCAGCGCGCTCCTGCAGCACCTGCGCCTGGAACTCTCGGAGGTGAGCCCTGAGCAGCTGGCCTTTGTTACCGCACCCGCCCAGGTTAGGCAGGTTCCCCTGGAGGAAGAACTGGAACCTGAGGCCATGCACCTTGTGGTCTCCAGCGTGTTTGCCATGCTGATCTTCTTCCTGATCTTCTCTTCCGCGGCCATGCTCATGCAGAGCGCCCTGCAGGAGAAGCGGGACCGCATGGCGGAGGTGGTGCTCTCCTCCATCCGCCCCAGTGCCTTGATGCAGGGCAAGATCATCGGGCACTTCATTTTGGGCCTGATCCAGCTGGGCTTTTGGCTGGTACTGGGTCTGCCCCTCGCCATCTATTTCCTCGACTTTTCCCTGCTGGAAGCCCTGCGGGGGGTAAACCTGGCGGCCATCCTTTTCTTTGGCTTAGGCGGCTACCTCCTCTACAGCGCCCTCTTTGTGGGCCTGGGGGCCACCATGGAAGATGTGCGGAGCGCGGGCAACGCCCAGGGACTGGTGGTGATGCTGCCCATACTGGCCTTCCTCTTCATCGGGCCGGTGTTCAACAATCCCGACGGCTCCATGGCGGTCTTTGCCAGCATCTTTCCCCTGACCAGCTCGACCATTATGATGCTGCGCAGCGGGCTTACGGTCGTTCCCCTCTGGCAGCTGCTCACCTCGGGAGCCCTGCTTTTGGTGACCTCCTACGCCGCCATGCGCGCCGCTGCCAAAATCTTCAGGGTGGGCATGCTCATGTACGGCAAAAGCGCCACTCCCAAGGAGATCCTGCGCTGGCTGCGCTACAAAGAAAGCTGATACCAATAAGGAAGGGGCTGTTGCAGAATGAACGTTGATTAGTTCATCCTGCACGGCCCTTTTTTGTCTAATAACGAGAATACGGGCTCGCGAAGGAGCCCGTACCCTGGTATAATTTAGTTATGCAAACAAAACTATACACCAAAGATTAT
>NZ_JBHGXH010000213.1:0-5991 GCF_041936445.1 Candidatus Darwinibacter acetoxidans
GATGACCGCGTACAGCAGGTCGCGGCTGAAAACCACTCCCAGCGCCGCCAAGGCCATCAGCGCCAGCAAAATAACACCCAGCAAGAGTATCCCTTCTTTCCTCGTGCTCTAGCAAATCCGGGGGATATGCTGCCCCCGCAGGAAATCCAAAACCCTGGTCCCCCCAAAGCGTGTCCTTAACAGCGCCCTGCCGCCGCCTTCCTGCAGCCGGCCGATGACCGCCGCTCCCCGGCCCTGCTCAAAGCGGTTTAAGCGTTCCACTACGCCGGGGGCTGCCCCAGGCGGTACCACGGCGATAAAGCGGCCTTCGCAGGCCAGGTAGAGCGGGTCCACCCCCAGCATTTCAGAAAGCTCCGCCGCCTCGCGGCAGACAGGTATTTTCTCTTCCTCCACGATAATGTCCATCCTGCAGGCGGCGGCCAGCTCTTTCAGCACCGTGGCCAGCCCCCCCCTGGTGGCGTCGCGCATGAACCTGACCGGCAGATCCTTAATGATCTCGCGGATCAGCGGCCAGAGGCAGGCGCAGTCCGAAAGAAGGCCGCCGCCCGGGGTGATCCCCATGCGGGAGGCCAGGATGACCATCCCGTGATTGCCCACCGGCCCGCTGACGATAATGCTGTCCCCGGGGCGGACTGTCTCGGCGCCCAGGCTGAGGCGCTCCTCGCGGAGCCCTATCCCCGAAGTGTTGATAAATAACCGGTCCACCGCCCCCCTTTCGGCCACCTTGGTATCGGCTGCCGCGATCTCCACCCCCGCCGCCGCGGCCGCGCGGGCCATGGAGACGGCCACCTTTTCCAGCTCTTCCATGGGCAGCCCTTCTTCAATGATAAAGCCGGCCGTGAGGTAGAGCGGGCGCGCGCCCATGACCGCCAGGTCATTTACCGTGCCGCAGACGGCGAGCTTGCCGATATCGCCTCCGGGAAAGAAGAGCGGATTGACGATAAAGCTGTCCGTGGTCAGGGCCACATTTCCGCCCGGAAGAGAGAAGAGCGCCGCATCTTCCTGCCGCACCAGCAAGGGGTTGCCGAAGTGGGGTTCAAAGATCCGGGAGATGAGCTCCCTGGTGAGCGCTCCCCCGTCTCCGTGGCCGAGTTGCACCAGTCTGGACAGGTTGTTTCCCTCCTAAAAGTTTAAAAATATGAAGCGCAGGCTCCCTCGCTCGAGACCATGCAAGCCCCCTGCGGGCGATCCGGGGTGCATTTTACGCCGAAGAGGGCGCATTCGGGGGGCCTGATGGCGCCGCGCAATACCTCGCCGCAGCGGCAGGCCTCCCGGCTGCCGCCGGCCGCGCGGTTTGGAACCAGCCCGAAGCGCTTTTTGGCATCAAAAGCGGCATACCTGGGCTTAATCCCCAGCCCGCTGGCTTCGATTTCACCGAGGCCGCGCCAGAGGGCCGCTTCGGGGGCAAATACCTCGGCCATGGCCTCCAGCGCCGCGGTATTCCCCTCTTCGCCGACCACCCGGGTATAGGCGTTGAGCACGGCGCACCGCCCGGCGGCCGCCATCTCCAGGAGCAGGGCGGTGGCGTGCAGCACATCAAGCGGCTCAAATCCGGCCACCACCGCCGGGCAGCACAGCTCCGAAGCGAGAAAGTCAAAAGCCCGGCGGCCCGTGACGGCGCTCACATGCCCGGGCAGTATCAAGCCCTCGATCCGGCAGCGGCCCGCCGACAGCAGCAGCCTGAGCGCAGGCGGCATGAGCTTGTGCAGCGAAATCACGCTTAAATTTTTCAGCCCGGCGGCTTCCGCTTCCAGGATCAACAGGGCTGTTCCCGGGGCGGTGGTTTCAAATCCCGTGGCCGCAAAGACCACCTGGCGGTTTTCGTTTTGCCGGGCCAGGGTTAACGCATCCAGGGCCGAGTAAACCAGGCTGACCCGGGCTCCCATGGCTTTCTGCTCCAGCAGGCTCCCTTCCGTTCCCGGCACCCGCAGCAGGTCCCCGTAGACAGCCAGGAGGATCTTCTCCTGCAGGGAAAGGCGGATCAGCATATCCAGGTCGGCGGAATCGGTAACGCAGACCGGGCATCCCGGGCCGCTGCGAAACTCCACCTTATCGCTGAGCAGCTCTCTGAGCCCCGACTTCCCCAGCACATGGGTATGCGTACCGCAGACCTCCATGACGGGGACGGGAGCGTCGCCGGGTACCTTTTGCGCCAGGAGCCTGATCCGCCGCATCGCCTGCGCGGCCAACCGCCTGTCCGAAAAATGATTAACCGGAAGTGGACTGCCCATAGATCTCCTCGTATAGCGCCAGAGTATCGCGGGCCTGCTCCGGGCTGATCTTCTGGATAATAAAACCCGCATGGAGCAAACCGTATTCCCCCGCCTTGATCTCCGGCACCAGTTTTTTCGATACAACCCTGGTTCCGCCGGCAATCTCAATCGTCGCCCGATCCCCTTCCACAACCAGCACCCGCACCGGCACGGCTAGGCACAAATTTTGACCCCTCCGTTCGCCAGCCTCCACAGTCCAATGGCCACCTGCCCCAGGGCAATCCCCGCGTCGCTGCAGGGCACGCGGGAATGGGTATAGACCTTCAGCCCGCAACATTCCATGATCTCCCTGCACTTCCGGGAAAGATAGCGGTTTTGAAAGACCCCTCCGCTGAGCACAACCCTGTCCAGGCCGTATTTTAGGGCCGCCTCCCGGGCTGTCCCGGCCATGATTTCGGCCAGGGCATCATGAAAGCGGAGCGCAATTATCTCCGCCGGCACCCCTTTCTCGAGGTCACGGCTGATGCAGCGCAGCACCTGCCGGGGAGAGATGAGGCCGCCGGCAGTGGTAAAGCGGTAGCCAGAATCAACTTTTTGCACGGCGCCGTCAACCAGGGTGCCCAGCCCGGCGGCGGCCTGCCCGTCGTATGAACTTACGTGGCATATCCCCAGCATGGCCGATACCGCGTCAAAGAGCCTGCCGCACCCCGAAGATAGGGGGCAATTAAATCCGCTCTCCAGCATCCTGGAAATGATCTCAATCTCTTCACCGCAGCCCGGAAATAGACGCCGTGCGCTCTGAACCCAGGAAGCCCCCCCGTACTGCCTGAGATAGGAGAGAGCCGTTCGCCGGGGGTAGCGGATGCAGGCCTCGCCTCCCGGCAGGGGCACATATTCCAGGTGCGCCTCCCTGCTGAAGTCGAGGTAGTCTCCCACCAGCAGCTCACAGCCCCATAAATTGCCGTCAAGGCCATAGCCGGTGCCGTCGGCAATCAAGCCCACCACCCGGCCCGTGAGCCCGTTATCGGCCATGCAGGAGGCCATATGCGCATGATGATGCTGCACCCTAAATAATTGACGGGGAGAAGACCTGTCTCTCTTTTCCCCGGCCAGGGCCCGGGCCGTTAAATATTCCGGGTGCAGGTCGCAGACCACCGCTGCCGGAAAGATCCGGCGCCGCCGCTGGAGATCGCCGACCAGGCTGAGATATCGTTCCACCATCTCTTCAGAAGAGAGGTCGCCCACATGCTGGCTCATCACCGCCTCTCCATCCTGGTAGAGACAGAAGGTATTTTTAAAATCGGCGCCCGCCCCCAGCAGCTCAATCCCGTGGCAGCCAGAAGGCATAGGGAGAGAGAGCGACTGGGAGCTGTACCCTCTCGATCTGCGGATAAACTCCACCCTGGAGCCGTCAAGCATGAGCACCGAGTCGTCGCAGGGCTGCTCAATGGGCCGGTCGTGAACCAGCAAATAATCGATCATGGACTTAAGCCCGGGCAAGGCCTCTTCGTCCCTGTAAACAAGCGGCTGCCCGGAAAGATTGCCGCTGGTCATCACCAGGAACTCGAGGTCATGATCAAACAAACCTTTATGCAGCGGCGTGTAGGGGAGCATTACCCCGGCGCGGCGCAAGCCGGGAGCTACCCGGGACCAGCTGCCGGAAGGCTTCGGTTCCTTGAACCGGAGTAAAATGATTGGCGACGGCGGGCTAAGCAGAAGCTCTTTTTCCGGGCCGGAAACCTGAAACCGGCGCCGCACGCATTCGAGATCCCTGGCCATAACCGCCAGGGGCTTGTCCGGGCGGCGTTTTTGCTTTCTCAACCGATCTATCGCATCAGCGCTGTAGGCGTCGCAGGCAAGATGATAGCCCCCGATGCCCTTAACGGCGATAATTTTGCCTTCTTTTAAAGCCCGGCGGGCCTGGGCCTGCCAATCCCCGGGGATGGAGCGGCCGCAGGAGTCCAAAAGCCTGACCGCAGAACCGGAACCGGGGCAGTGAAAGCTCTGATCAGGCGCCCCCTGCCGGCGGCCGCCGCGCCCGGTTAAATCCAGGGCAGGCGAACAGCCTGATGAAGACGAATTCGTGGCAGCGCCTGCCGGGAACTCCTCCATATGGACACCCTCTCGTCTGGCTGGTATAAAAATGGGAACTAAATCCCTTAGTTCCCGGTGTAAGAGTCTACATAAAACTCAAGACCTGAACCCAGTTTTAAATTGCGGCCATGGCACGAGGGGCACGATTCCGCCGGCTTCTCTAAAGAAAAAAGAGAATCGCAATCCAGGCACTTCATCGATCCTTCCACTTCTTTAACCTTTACCCGGCAATCGGCAAACATGGGCTCATCAGCGCGGGCTATTTCCAGGGCATGGGCCAATGATTCGGCAGTAATGCCCTGCATCTTCCCGATGACCAGCTCCACAAGTTCGATCTTATTTAAACCTTTTTCTAGGGCTTCGCGCTTAACCATGGAGAGAGCATTTTTCATCAAGCCGATCTCGTGCATTTAAATTTTCCCCCTCGCTAAAATATGCTAAATATCTTGACAATTACTCATTATCGTATAGTTGTGATATTTTTATATTATATGTAGAGAAAGACATTGTCAAGAGCAATAATATTTAATAAATTTGGATAACGTCAGGTTAACAGGGGTAAACAGATGCTTTTAGAAGATTTTAGAAGAAGGGGGGTAAGTGGCTGCAAACGTGATGGTCTTCATGAGCAAACAATGGGGCAGAGTCACTACGGCACTTCTTATCACTTATCCCAGGCCTTGCAGGCCTGTAGCCGTTGGGAATCGGAGTGAGCCGGCCGGCTGCTGCCAAATCAGCACCGGGCTGAAACAGCAGGCCAATCAGATTAAAACCATTGCCGGTAATCATTGCAACAGTTCCTCCAGTTGAATAATTCTTCTCCCCCATTATAACTCTTTTTAACGATTTCGCCATAGATCCATTTTCTGTTATACCTGGTTACTCGGATACGCCGGGTATCTGAGACGTCCTGCGAATAAAATGTTATCGGGAGGAAGCTGAAGCTGTTTATAAATTCTGCCGGCAGGGCCTTTCCCGGGATCGGGGTGAGCCCGCCGGCTGCCGCTAAATCAGCGCCGTACTGAAATAGCGCTCCACCCTGTCGGCAAGGACTGTGGCAATCATTTTATCGGGGCCGTGCATCCGGGCCGCCCGGCAGCAGGCCCAGACATTCGCCCCGGAAGAGGTACCCACGAGCAGCCCCTGTATCCTGGCCAGCTCCCTGGCGGTGTTTATCGCATCCTCATCGCTTACTTCTATTACCTCATCCACCAGGCTCGTATCGAGCACCGGGGGGATAAAGCCGTCGCCGATTCCCTGGATCTTGTGAAGCCCGGGCTCATGCCCCAGCAGAGCGGAGACGTTTTTCGGCTCCACCGCAATGACAAGCACCTTTGGATTGCGCTCCTGGAGGAACCTGCCCACGCCGCACAGCGTGCCTCCGCTGCCGAGCCCCGAGACAAATATGTCCACATGCCCCTCCATCTGATCCCAGATCTCACGGGCGGTGGTCAGGTAATGAATCTTCGGGTTATCGGGGTTTTCAAATTGCTGGGGGACAAAAATGGAGGAGTCCTTCTCTGCGCGCCTGCGCACTTCCTCAACGGCTCCGGCGATGCTCTTTTCGGCCGGTGTAAGAACCAGCTCGGCGCCAAGCGCTCGGATGATCTTTTTCCTCTCCTCGCTCATATTTTCCGGCATGACTATAACAACGCGGTAGCCTTTTTGGACGCCGGCCAGGGCC
>NZ_JBHGXH010000214.1:0-5465 GCF_041936445.1 Candidatus Darwinibacter acetoxidans
TGTTGTGCAGTTTTGAAGGTATTTTCCTGGTGGCGATAGCGAAGGGGCCACACCTGTTCCCATTCCGAACACAGCAGTTAAGCCCTTCAGCGGCGATGGTACTGCCACATCTCGTGGTGGGAGAGTAGCTCGTTGCCAGGAACTATTTTACTCCTATGCGGTGCTGCTGGATATCCCGGTGTCGCATTGGAGGTCGCTCCTCGGTAGCTCAATGGCAGAGCATTCGGCTGTTAACCGAAGGGTTGCTGGTTCGAGTCCAGCCCGAGGAGCCATTTTTTTATGTAGAAAGCGAAAGGGCTCTTGGGAGGTTGATCCTCTCAGAGCCCTTTTTGTCTTTACCTGCGCCTACTCTTGCCCTTGGTTTTCTTCTGCTTCTTGAGCCGGTGTGTCGTCCTGCAGCCTAAACCTAAGCGTTACCGGATTATGATCGCTGAACTCAAAGCCCAGATCGTGTCCCTGCACCTCCAGAATCTCGATGTTGGGCGAGACCAAAAAGCCGTCGATGGTACAGGTGAAGGTACGCAGCGGGTCATAGGGTGCTTCCAGGGTGCGCACAGACGGAACTTCCTGGTCATAGGCCCACGCAAAACCGGCTAAGAAATCCTCAGGCAGAAGCTGCAGCCACGGGGGCCAGCTGGCCGAATGGCGGGCCCGCACTTCTTGGGGATTCACGGCCAAGAGGTGGTTCCAGTCTCCGCCCAACAGGACGTAGTTGCCCTTGGCCAGTTCAGCCCGGGCATAGGACTCCACAAAGGCCAGCTGCTGGCTGCGGAGCTCACCGCCGCCATCAAAGGCTTCCAGATGCACATGGGCAATAACCAACTCCCGCCCGTTAGTTACCGGAATTCTGGTCTCCAGCAGGCAGCGCTTGAGGTGGGCCAGGCGCACCGGCCAGGAGGCGGTGCTGGGAAGCGCATATCTAGTGGCTTCATGCACCGTGTAGCGGGAAAGGGTCTGCAGCCCAGAAAGCACTCTACCCATGGGCTGGGTCAGGGGCACCGGAACCCACCCCACTTGATAGTTCACGGCGTAGCTGGAAACGTAATCTGGCAGCGCTTTGGCGATGTTTTCCCTCTGGTTGATCCCGAAGCTTCTGGTGCTCTTTTCATCCACTTCCTGCAGGAGGTAAAAATCGGAATCTAGAGACTGCAGCACCTGGATGATCTTGTTGAGGTTCTGCTCCACACGGCCCTTGCTCAGGCCCCGGGACATGGTACCGCCGTCCATGAAAAAGTCCACATCGCGCTCTAGGGCTGCATAGCCGATGTTGAAGGTGGTAATAGTCAGTTCCGATGCTGCATCTATGGGGCGGTTCTGCTGTTGGAGGATCTGCACGGGCATGGCCTCGGCCGGTTTGTACTCGGTGATGCTTAAATAGAGGATCAATCCGCCGCAGAGGAGCACTGTGAGGACCAGGAGGGACACAACCGCTCTGAGCAAGAACTTCACTGCCTTCACTCCGTTCAGGTTTTGCCTGCTAATTTCTCCCCGCAGGGGAGGTTTTCCTGCGCCCTGGGGGGAGAATCATAGGCAGGCTCTCAGCGGCGGTTGCGCAGGCGCAGCGCCCCCTTCAGGCGCTCCAGGGCCGGGGCAAACCCCCCGGCGTTGACTACATAGAAGACCGCTACACCTGCGGAAACGAAGAGGCCCAGGCCCAGGGCACTGCGCCTGGCGGCCCCCGCCTGGCTGCGGCTCGCTGCCTCGGCGCTGGGGCCGTAGAAATAATGGTCCACCACTTCCGCGAAGAGTGAGATGCCCCGCTCCGCGGCGGGCCTGCTGTTGGTATGGGCCCCCACTTCCAAGAGCAGGCTGAGGGGACTCAGGTCTTGGTTGTAGTTGCCCCGGCCGTAAAAGATGCCCTTGACCAAACCGGGGTAGAGGTCGTCAGCCACCTTCTTCAGGGACTCCGCGTACTTGCGATTAACCCCCAGGTTTTGGTTCTGCCGCCCCACTACAAACTGGATGCTGGTCATCCACTGATCCTTGAGCTGGATGGCGTAAGCGCTGCTGGGGGCAGCGTCGCGGTGTACGTCAAAGATGGCATCCGGTTCCTGGGAGATCAGTTCCAGCACCGTCTCCCGGGAGCGGCGGTAGGCGCCCCGATCGTGGGGTAGGTGGAGCTTTTCGGAATAATGGACGGTGACGCCCCGCTCCTTAAGGGCCTCGGCGAAGGTGGCTCCCACTTGGTGGATGCCGCCCTTGCCGTAGATGCTGTCTGTTCCATCGGTGGGCACGTAGCTCTCCGCATTGTGGGTGTGGTAGAGGGCGATGGTTCCCCGCGGACCCCCTTCATCGGCGGCCTCCACTGCCGTCAAGCCCAGTTCCCGCCGGAGCTGAGACCAGGGGGTAACCTCCAGCTCCACCTCGGCCACGAGCTTGGCGCGGGCGGTTTTGGCCGCATCATCCACTTCCACTACTTCGTAAAGGCGGTTATCTTGAGTGAGGTACTGGTCTTCCAGGTAGATGCGCCTGCCTGTCTCCAAAAGAACCCGGCCGCCTGGATCCAGGAGGGTGTAATACTCGCCGGTGGGGAGAAACTCGTCCCAGAGGTCGCCTTCCTGGGCCAAGGCAGAACCGGCCAGACACAAGAGGCAGAAAAGCAAGGGGAAAGCTGCCAGGCGCCTAACCATTTTGTCCGCCCCCTAAGTGCAGGGCCTCCCGCACTTCGCCGATCACTTCCGTGATGATCACCGCCAGGAAAGCGCTCAGGACCATGCTGGAAAAGAGGCCGCCGCTGCCCAAGGTGAGCTGCTCTTCAACTCCCTGGAGCAGAAGCTGGATCACGCTGGCCAGATCCACCAGAAGAACCCCAAGCAGGCCCGCGATGAAGGCGCTGCGCCGGGACCTCCCCCAAAAGGTGGCGGTAAGTCCGGCAAAAATACCGCCGCTGAACACAGGGTCCAGAAGGCCCGGCTGGAGGGGTAGGAGCTTATCGGTGAGGAGGATCAAGCCGGCGGTGACCAGGGTCACCCCCGCGGCCCTGCCCCGCTCTGGACCGGAGGTAGTCAGCAGCAGGTAAACACCTACCCCCAGGGGAATCAAGCCCCCCAGGTTCACGGCAGCACGGGAAGTTAAGGAGATGGTGGGCAGGAAATGACCGCCGATCATGAGTAGGAGGATGATGAGGGCTTCCCCGTCCGTCAGACGCATGCGGTCCAGCACCCGCTGGCCAAAACCGAGGAAGAAAAAGACGGTGAGGAACGTAAGCAGAGCGACACTAAAGGGCAGGGTGACCATGGCTGCACTCCTTGTCCGCAGATTGCCCGCGGCTGGTCCGCGGACACCACCTTTAGTGTACAAAAAGAAAGCCCCTTTTATGTAAGGGGCTGGGGAGACTACTTGTCTGCATAGGGCGGGAACTTGAACAGGCCCGCCACGGTTGTGGCCCGGATGATAATGGCCAAGACGGGGCCGAGCACCAATCCCACCACGCCGAAGAAGACCACTCCGCCGTAGATGGCCAGGAGCATGATCAGCGGGTGCAGACCCACCGAATCTCCTAAGATCTTCGGTTCCGCGAAGTTCCTGGTGGCGAAGATGATGAAGTACAGGATGGTGAGGTAAACTGCCCGGTCGATATCGCCTGAAATCACGCTCATGGCTACCCAGGGCGTGAAGACGATTCCGGGACCGACGACGGGAACTTGATCGATGATGCCGATGAGGATGGCCAGAAGTACCCAGTAACGCGTGCCGATCAGAAACAGGCCCACCGCGGTGATTACCGTGGAGATGATGAACATGAGGAAGCGGCCTTTGATATAACCGAAGAGGTCCACGCTCAGCGTTCTGCGGAACTCCAGGGCCTTGTCCCTGGAGCCGGGGGGCACGAAGTGCATGAAAGTATCGATGATCAGCTCTTTATCCCGGGAGAAGAAGTAGGTGGCCACCAGGGTGATGATGCTCACCAGCAAAAAGGAAGGCAGGCCCGAAAAGGCGCCCAAGACCCGGTTGATAAGGTCCCTAGTGCTGTCCTCCAAGGTGACCAGAAAGTCCTGGACGCTGGTTTGGATGTTCACGCTCACAATGGGCGGCAGGCTTTCATTGAGGGTCTGGAGATGGCCCAAGAGGTCTTCGGTCATTTCGGTGATGGTTTCGCGGTAGACGGGGAGCAGCGAGGCTAAGTCGATGAGCTGCCCCACCAGCTGGCCGACGATGAGGACAATCCCATACCAGGCCAGCCCGCCCACGGCCACCAAGGTGGCCAAAACGGCCAGGGAGCGGGGAAAGCGCAGGCGCCTTTCTAGAAAACCGATAACCGGCTCAAGAATAACGGCAAAGCTCACGGCAATGAGGAAGGGCAAAAGGACTGTGCCCAGCTGCCTGGAGAAAAAGATCAAGAACAGGGCTGCAAGCAAAACGACTACGACTCGCTTGGGCGTCAGCAGCTCGCGCAGAAAACTCATCCGCCTACCTCCTCCGCACCTCTAGTATATTACGTCCCCCGAAGCTTGGCAACACGGCTTTGCAGACCTGGATATTTGACAGGCTGTCCCCGGCTGGCTATAATTGAAATACTCACCCTATGTAGAAAGAGGTTCCAGACGTGCTCAGTAGACTGCCTGATCCACAGCAGAATATGGTGCGTTTTGCCTGGGCGGCCGCGGCGGTTGTCCTGGTGTTCTCCTTTTCTGCCGTCGGAGAGCCCCTGGGCTTGATCCGGCAGTCCACACCTCCACAGGCGCCTGCCCTGGAGGTTCCCGGAGAAGTGGAAGAGCCAGGCGACCCTCCTGCGGATGGCTTAGCACAAGATCCGCAGCCGGTTTCTCCTGAGGGGCAGTTCAGCGCCTTGACTGTGCACACGGTGGAAGCGGGGGACAGCCTCTATTGGATCGCCCTCACCTATGGGCTCAGCATTGCGGAACTGAAGGAGCTGAACAACCTCAAGTCCGATGTGCTGCGGGTAGGCCAGCGCCTTTTGGTGCCCGTGGATCAAGTTAAGCATTACCCGGTGGGGGTGCGCTTGACCAACCAGGAAGTGGAATGGCTGGCGCAGATGATCTACGCCGAAGCCCGGGGTGAACCCTATTTGGGCCAGGTGGCGGTGGGAGCTGTGATCATCAACCGCATGCTCAGCCCCCAGTTTCCCAACACCCTGCGGGGCGTGTTGTTTCAGACCAATGCCTTCCAGCCCATCCAAAACGGGAGTTTTTACATGACGCCCAATGAAACAGCCCGCAGGGCAGCCCTGGAGGCGCTCAACGGGCATGATCCCACGGGGGGAGCGCTGTTCTTCTTCAACCCCCGCAGAAGTTCCGATCGGTTCATGCACAGCCGGCCTGTGAAGGTGACCATCGGCAACCACCGGTTTACCATGTAAGCGAAGGGGGCGTTGCAGAACTACTCGATTGAGTAGGAGCAACGCTCCTTTTTGTGTCTCTTGGCCTGAAAATGCGCCCAGAGTTGGACAGATCTTGAGATGGCAGACACATACGAGTGTTTTTGGGCGCGCGAAAAAGACTCCC
>NZ_JBHGXH010000215.1:0-2747 GCF_041936445.1 Candidatus Darwinibacter acetoxidans
TAAACGGCATATCTGCATGGGAAGCGGTGGAAAGTCTGGCACGAGCAGGATAAACCAAGCCGAGCGAGGAACAGAAACCCTTCGTTGAGTCAGAGAGAAGACGAGCGAAAATCCGTTTCATTTAGAGTTGCATTTCTGCACGCTATCTAGGGATTGTCTGATTCTTGACATCCCTATTCTTTCTACTTATAATAAATGGAGCATTGAGAAGGAATTCATCATCTATCACCGTATCCTGCTGTGAAATGCGACCAAAAAGGAGATTGAGCGTATGGCTAACAAAGAGGTATTGCTGACACCCGAGGGTTTGAAAAAGCTGGAAGCAGAGCTGGAAGAGTTAAAGACCGTGAAACGGCGGGAGATTGCTCAGCGGATCAGCGCATCCTTGGAGTTCGGCGATATTTCAGAGAACTCGGAGTACGATGATGCGAAAAATGAACAAGCCTTCGTGGAAGGAAGAATACTAACCCTTGAGAAGCTGCTGCGCAACGCCAAGGTGATCGATACCGACGCAGAAGATGATGATGACACGGTGGTCTCCATAGGTAAGAAAGTCACGCTCAAGGATCTGCAAACGCAGGATATCTTAGAATACCAGCTGGTGGGTTCGGCAGAGGCGGATCCGGCAGCCCTGAAAATCAGCAACGAGTCACCTGTGGGTCAAGCTATTCTAGGCAAGACTTGCGGGACCATAGTGGAGGTAGAGGTCCTGGACGGAGTGCTGCAGTATGAAATCCTGAAGGTGGCCAGATAAACAGGAGGTAATCGAGTGAACCAGGAGCACATGGATCATACAGAAGACCGAGCGGAACTTAATGAACTGATGGCGGTGCGCCGTGAGAAGCTGCGGGATCTGATCGAGATGGGGATCGATCCCTTCGGTGAACGCTTCGAACGCACCCATCTGGCTCGGGAAATTGTGGACCGCTTCGAGGCACTGGAAGGCCAAGACACTGTGATTGCCGGACGGATCATGTCCCTGCGTGCGCACGGGAAGGCCACGTTCGCGGATCTCATGGACAGCTCTGGCCGCATCCAGCTCTATTTTCGCACCGACGTCTTGGGCGAGGAGCAGTACGCTTTGCTCCAAAAGGTGGATATCGGTGACATCTTAGGCATCGCCGGACGGATCTTCCGCACCCGGCGGGGCGAGATCAGCGTTGAAGTGCACAGCATGAAGTTTCTGTCCAAGTCCCTGCGGCCGCTGCCCGACAAATGGCACGGCTTAAAGGATGTGGACCTGCGCTACCGCCAGCGCTATGTGGATCTCATCGTCAACCCCGGGGTGCGGGAGGTGTTTGAAACCCGCAGCAGGATCATCCAGAGCCTGCGGAACTTCCTGGTTGAGCGGGGATACATTGAAGTGGAAACACCCATGCTCAACGTCATCGCGGGTGGGGCCAATGCCCGGCCGTTCGTCACCCACCACAATACCCTGGATATGGATTTGTACCTGCGCATTGCCCCGGAGCTTTACCTCAAGCGTCTGTTGGTGGGTGGTTTCGAGAAGGTCTTCGAGATCGGCAAGAACTTCAGAAATGAAGGAATCTCCACCAAGCACAACCCCGAATACACCGCCTGCGAAATCTACGCAGCCTATGCCGACGCTGAGGATATGATGAAACTCACGGAAGACATCTTTGTGCACATCGCCAAGGAAGTGGCAGGTTCCACGAAGATCGTGTTCCAGGGGCAGGAGATTGACCTCACTCCGCCCTGGCCGCGCCTTCCCATGCTGGAAGCGATCAAGCAGTATTCCGGAGTGGACCTCACAGGGATGAACGATGAAGAGGCCAGGAAGGCGGCGAAGGAAAAGGGGCTGGAGGTTGAGCCCAACGCCTCCTATGCCAATGTGGTGGAGGAGTTCTTTGACACCTTCGTGGAACCGAAGCTGATTCAACCGGTGTTCATCACCGATCATCCCGTGGAGGTGAGTCCTCTGGCCAAGCGCAAGAAGGACAACCCCACGCTCACCGATCGCTTTGAACCGTTCATCGTGACCTGGGAAGTGGCCAATGGCTTCAGCGAGCTGAACGATCCCGTCGATCAGGAACAGCGTTTCCGCCAGCAGATGGCCCAGCGGGAGCTGGGGGATGAGGCCGCCCATATGATGGACGACGATTACATCCGGGCCCTGGAGTACGGCATGCCCCCCGCGGGTGGCTTGGGACTGGGCATCGACCGCATGGTGATGCTGTTTACCGATTCCCCTTCCATCCGGGATGTCCTGCTCTTTCCCCACATGCGGCCCCGTCCTAAGGGTTAAAAAGGGATGTACGAGCCTGTTCGGGCAGGCAGCCTGAGCAGGCTTTTTTTGTGCCAGCGGGCGATTTTTGTAGGAAAAGGGACCTACGAAGAGAAAAATGAAGCTGGCGGCGGCTAATCGTCTGCGGCTGTCCACAAAGGTCCTTGCTTCCGACTATGATTGGTGGTATATTAGGCATTGGCTCCCGCACGAAACTGCTGGACAAGCAGATTGCGTGGGCCTTACAACGTACAGCACCTTGACAACCAAACAAGTCTTGAACACAATTCTGTGTTTGGAGAGAATAAGCCACAGTTTGTGCGCTCTTAACAATTCAAGCTAGTATCAAGCTTTTCTGAGAGATAAACCTAGCTCAGCTAGGCTGACACTTTTCATGGAGAGTTTGATCCTGGCTCAGGACGAACGCTGGCGGCGTGCTTAATACATGCAAGTCGAGCGAGGTTACTGTTTCGGATCCCTTCGGGGTGAAGAAGCTTTAACC
>NZ_JBHGXH010000216.1:0-4991 GCF_041936445.1 Candidatus Darwinibacter acetoxidans
AAGGCACCCCCTCGGCTTCCTCCAGACCCCACTGTTGCCAGTGGCGCCCTTGCCTGCTGGTTACCTTCCCGCTGGTTGGGCGGTAGGGTTTCTCTCAACCCATCGGCTCGGTAGACATGCCGGGCGCACCGCGAAAAAACCACCGCAAGGTGGTTTTTTCTATGCCAGTTTGGCCAGGGCTTCTTCTTCCAGGAGGGGTTTGCTGTAGAGGTAACCCTGCATCACATCGCAGCCGCTTTCCAGAAGGTAGCGGCGCTGGATGTCCTGCTCCACTCCCTCCGCCACAACCCTGAGTCCCAGTTTGTGGCACATGGAGATCAGGTCCTTGATGATCAGGCGGTGCTTCTCCCTAAAGACCATGTTGTCGATGAAGCTCTTGTCGATCTTGATGCAGTCGATGGGGAGCTCCCCAATGCGGGAAAGGGCGGAATAACCGGTGCCGAAATCGTCCAGGGCGATGGTCACCCCCAGCTCCCGCAGGGGATGGAGCTTGGCCGCGATGCCGGCGAAGTCTTCAATGAGGACGGACTCGGTAATCTCCAGCTGGAGCCGGTGGGGCTCGATCCCCGTCTCCCTTAGGATCTCCCCCACCCGCTGCACGAAATCCTCCTGAAGCAGCTGCAAGGGGGAGATGTTCACCCCCACATGGAGGTCAGTGAAGCCCCGGTAATTGAGGCGCAGGATAAACCCGCAGGCCCGTTCCAAAACCAAGTATCCCAAGGGTACGATGAGGCTGTGGCGCTCGGCGATGGGAATGAACTCGGCAGGGGAAACCATACCCAAGCTGGGGCTGTTCATGCGGGCCAGGGCTTCAAAACCCACCACTTTCCCGGTGGCCAGTTCCACTTTGGGCTGGTAGTGGAGGTAGACGGTGCCCAAGGCGGGACTGGCCACAAAGCGGCGGAGCTCCTGGGTGATGATCTCTTCCCGGCGCAGCCTGGCCGCCATCTCCACATCGAAAAAGGCGTAACTGGAAGGGCTTTGGGTGTTCTGCAGGTGCTGCACCACGATGGCGGCTTGGGTGAGCACCTCCTCGGGACCCTGGTGGGAGCCACTGAGCTCCACGATCCCTATACCCACAGCCAGGTGGTGCCCCAGGGGGTCCTGCCCTTCCTCCACTTGGAGGCGGATCCCCTCGGCGAACTCCACCAGTTCTTCCCGGCTCCCATAGCCCTCCAGGAGGAAGACGAAGCGGTTGCTGGAAAAGCGGAAGAGCTTTCTGCCTGGCCGCACCAGTTCAGCAAGCCTTTCCGCCATGGAGTGCATCACCCTGTCCCCCGCGGCAAAACCGTACACGGAGTTGATCTCGCTCAAGTTGCGCAGGTGCACCAGCATAACCGCACTGCTTGCAGGATCCCCCCGCTCCAGCCGCACCGTCAGAACCTCCAGCAGGTACTCCTTGTTGGGCAGGCCCGTGAGGGTGTCGTGGTAGGCGAGGCTCACCAGCTGCTGGTTGTGGCGGTAGTTGGTGTACATGGTGTAGATGAAGATCAGGCAGACAAAACTGGTGCCGGCGAAGACCAAAAAGCTGGTGGTACGCAGGGCGGCTTCGGTTGACCCCGTGTATTTCCCCACCACCAGGGTGCCCACGAACTCATCCTCTAGATAGACGGGGACGTAGATGTCGTAGACCTCCTGGCCGTTTTCCCGGTTGATGGTGGAATAACTGCGGCCGGCCAGTACCGCTTCCTTAACAGCGGGATCCTCCAGACTCATGCCCACATGATGACGCTCACCGCTGCTGGCCAGGACCACAAAGTCGGGGCCGGCAAAACAGACATGGTCCACCAAATGAAAACCGCCGATTTCGTCCACCGTCCTCTGCAGTTCAAAGGAGGAAAGAAAACCCTGGACAAAATCGGCGCCGATGCCCAGCTGCACAAAGCGCTCATCCGCCAGGCGCAGGTAGGCATATTTGTAATACCTATCTGATTCGCTATCCCGGCGGATATCCTCCACCAAGGATGCCAAGCCGCTCACCATAAACTCATGCACCGGATGCCCCGGCGGAGCCTCCCAGCCCAGGTACTCAGGGCGGGTGGAGTATTCGATGATGCCCGCAGGACTATAGATATAAATCTCATCAACGGATAAAGAGTCCGCCAAAGCCCGAAGGGCTTCATCGCTCAACTGATCCGAAAACAAGGCGGCGGTACTGCTGGCCGTCAAGAGCCGCTGCTCCAAAAGGTCATTGATGGCGCGATAGGCTTCCCTGCTTTTCACCAGGCTGTGGGAGTAGATGCTGGCGTAGTTCAAACTCTCCTCTTCCAGCCTGCGCAGAAACATACTCCTCACGAAATTAACCAAGAAGTAGTTCAAAGCAGAAAAGACAAGCCCAATCAAGATGATGGCAATGGCATAGGGCCGAAGCCGAATGGTCCTCTGCATGCGGCCACCTCCAGTAAACCCGATGCGCGGGCAGAAGCCGAAGTTCGGTACTTACTGGGGAATCTTCTCCACTAAACGTCCAAACCCTCCCAGCCTTAGAGGTTCAAGACCCAAGTATAACACTGATAAGCAGCCAGCGGGTGATCAGCCTAGCGCCGTTCCTCTCACAGAACGGTATCGGCCGCGTCTACCGCTCCTGAAGGGTCTACTGCCGTTCATGGAACTGCGGCACAGTCATAAGACTGTACTTAAGGCCAGTTTCTCTGAACCAATGGCTGGGCAGAGCTATCTTCATCGGAGGGCTTGCCGAAGCTCTGCGACCAGCTGTTCCACGCTCTTTCCGTGGTTGCGGCGTGTGAGGCCCTGACTGCATCCCTGAGCTTCTTAACGCGTTTGGGCCTTGTGTTTCCACTTGTGCCTCGCTTACCCGCTCCTTCCCACGGCACACCAGGGGCTTCCCCGGGTAAGTCTACCTGCCCTGCCTTGAAGCCATCCGTCCTAACTTGCAGAGCTATCCAGCTATCGGGCTTTCCCATTTTCGCAAGGTTACCCACTCTGCAAGCCAACCCCGGTTCGCTTACGCTATGTTCCAAGGCACCCCCTCGGCTTCCTCCAAACCCCACTGTTGCCATTTGCGCCCTTGGCTGCTGGTTACCTTCCCGCTGGTTGGGCGGTAGGGCTTCCTTCAACCCATCGGCTTGGTAGACATGCCGGGCACACGAAAGACCTCGCGGGGATAACCCGCGAGGTCATTAAGAACTCCTACTATTCGCAGCTAAGTCGAAACCTTATACTCCCGGTTCTTCAGTCGTGATCGTCCACTCGATTTCGGTTTTGAGGTCGTAGTCCACGAGTTCGACGATCAGAGTCACCACTTTGTCTTCCTCTTCCTCTTCCTCTTCCTCTTCCTCTTCCTCGTACTCCGAAGCCAGCTTCTCCGCAAAGGCAGAACCTACCATCTCAATGGTGGCGGAGCCTTCTACGAATTTCACATAGGCGACGCCATCAACACCCGGCTTAGCACTCGAAGGATCCTCCGACTGTGCCAGGGCACTGCCCTCGTCCACTTCGGGTTTAACCCGCAGCTGAACCTCGGCTTGCTCGGGTTCAAACCAGTCAACAACTTGTCCCAACTTGTCCTTGACGGTAATTAGGATGTTGCCATCGTCCTTGACTTCAGCATCTAAAGTCTCAGGATCGCCAGCTTCAACGCTGATCTCCACTTCTCCGGTCACAGTTCCCCACTCGTCACTAACGATCGTCACAACCAAGGTTACTTCTTCGCCCTTCTCCCAGGCTTCAAACTCGATTCCGTCAGCCACACCGTCCGCAAATGTCGCTTTTCGGTTGTAGACCTGTGATCCGGAGGCGTCGCCCCAGTTGATCATAACAACAGGCGACCCTTCATAGGTGTATACAGTCTGAGGCTCATCTGCATCGCCATACTGCAGAGTCAGCGTGAGGCTGATGGTTTCGCCAGACTTGTAGATCTCACCATCGGCTTCAACCTTAATCATCGTCGGTCTAGCATCAACCAAGAAGGGCTCTGTTTCTGCCACGTACTCAATCTCTTCGCCTGCTTCCTTCCCGGGACCCGTGATGGTTAGGGTGGCTACAACGTCTTCGGTGATCTCGTCGAACTCGATCTGCGCCGTCGTTACCGTCCAAACACCCTGGATCCAATTATTCTCGTCGTCCTTCAAGCGAACAGCCGTGATATCATCCTCAGAATCCTTCTCGATCTCGGCGTCTACTTCAACGTTGACCGTGATCACGGAAGCTTCATTCCAACCATCATAGGCTTCGCCGGCTTTGTTCAGCGCTTTGATGACGAACACAATCTCATTCAAATAAGCGCTCTGAACTTCAACCGTCCATCTGTCGAACAGACCGTCGTATTCAGAGTTTCCTGCGCGATTATACCTACGATCTGCTTGAACGATGCATCGACGTCATTAATGTCCTCTGCCTTGTCTGGAAGATTGCCCAACCCAAGCAAGGCATCCTTGTAGAAGGGAAGCTTGTCAGGATCGAAGCCCGTTTCAGGATCTTCGAGATCGAGATCCAGTGCCTCTGTGGGATATTCAACGCTCGCTACGGGGGTTGCCAGGTCTAACTCGATCAGCAGGGCCCACAGGGCATCTTCATGGTCTTCTTCCTTGAATTCACCAAACTTCGCCAAGATGACCTTGAGGTTCTCAGTGTTCACCGCGTTGATGGCACCCTGGATGATGCCCTCAATCTGTTCGAGACATTTCTCGAAATCGTCATCATCATCCCAATCCCAGTCTGAATCGTTGGCCTTGCCCTCATACTTCGTTCCGATCTTCTTCAAGTAACCTTCAGCCAACTTCTCGTACAGATACTCAAACTCTACGCCCTCTGCGTGCAGGGCTGCCCACAAACGAAAAGGACAATTCACATCTGCCCTGACCCTGCTGTGCCCTACAGCCGCAGTCAAAGCTCCATGAATCGTCCCTGGTTATTCCCTTCCTGCCAAACCCTGTGGCAGAAGCCTAGATTGGCTTTTCCTTAAAACTTCGACGTTTTGACGTGAAGTCCTTCTCCTTGCCCAACTTTAAGTGCAAAAACTACCATCTTAT
>NZ_JBHGXH010000217.1:0-2685 GCF_041936445.1 Candidatus Darwinibacter acetoxidans
CTCACCATTCTCCCTGGTCAGAGGGGCATTCTCGGCTCAGGACACGCCCACCCAGACACCCCCAAACCCATGATCAACGGTGGATCAGGGCTGAACGAGAGTCCTCTCGATCACCGATTTGTCCATTGCCTGCGCTTCCAAATGTCACGAGCCCGTATGGGGCCGGATGGCAGGCACGTCAGGAAGGGGATTCCCACCCATGAAAGCTCTCAGGCGTCTGGTCGCAGTGGCTGCCGTCGCAGCCTTGGCGATAGGACTCGCACCACCAGCCCTTGCCGCTCCCGACGACTCGGTCGACATCCCGGACTACGGACTCCAGGAATGCATCGCCCATTTTCTCGAAGTGGAGCCGGCGCCAACCTATACCGAGGGGCAACTGGCGAGTCTGGAGAGCCTCAATTGCAGAGACGACTATTGGGGGACTGTCCACGACCTATCCGGGCTCGAGCACGCGAGCAACCTGACCTCACTGGCCATCTATGGCTACGATCTGGCGGACGTCGCTCCATTGAGGGACCTGCCACTCACCGAGTTGACTCTGGCGACCGAGAGCCTGCTCGACCTGGCGCCCCTGGCGGGCAAGGACACACTCCAATCGCTCAGTTATTCCTCGACCGTCACACCGCCGAACGTCCCGGTCTTTCCCCAGTTGACCAAGCTCGAGTGGTCCTACTTCCCGCTATCGGCGACATCAGCCGCGAACCTGCCAAAGCTGGACCACTTCATCTATTGGGGCAGTACCGAGACCAATGGTTCATTGACGCTGCCGTCTTTGCCCGAACTGAACGAGCTCGAGATTCACGACGTACCGATGTCAGTCATTGCGGCCGCAACTCTGCCCAAGCTGACCAGCCTCAAATTCTGGCCGGTTTCGGAGGTCGACGATCCAACGCCGTTGCCGCTCCTACCCGAACTCACCGAACTCGAACTTCACGAGGTGCCGATGTCCGCCATCGCCGATGCGGACCTCGCGAAACTGACCAGCCTCACCTACTCAGCCCTGATCCACCGTTGATCATGGGTTTGGGGGTGTCTGGGTGGGCGTGTCCTGAGCCGAGAATGCCCCTCTGACCAGGGAGAATGGTGAGTGTCTAGATCATCATTCGAGCCGGTCAAGAAGGGGCACCTCGTAGTGCGAGTATCTCATAGGGTTCAGCCGGTGTTCGATGATCCGAACCTGGTCGGCTACGCGGGTCTGGTCCCGGCGCTCGCGCTGGCGGAATCGGCTGGTTTGCATGAGTTGTTGGGTGAGCAACTATCGGTGGAGTCGCCGAATGCGGTGGTGAAGTCGGTCGGTGTGGTGGCGGGGATGTTGGCCGGTGCGGACAGCATCGACGACCTGGACCGGCTGCGGCATGGTGGCATGGACAAGTTGTTCGACGGCATCCGGGCACCGTCGACGTATGGCAGCTTCCTGCGGTCATTCACCCACGGTCATGTCAAGCAGCTGGACGCGGTCAGCTCCCGGCTGCTGGCTCGGCTCACGGCGCGGGCGCCGGGCCTGCTCGGTGGCGGTACCGACCCGGAGGGGATCGGCTTCGTGGATCTGGACGACACGATCCGGCAGGTCCACGGCTACGCCAAACAGGCCGCGGCCTACGGTTACAACAAGACCTACGGGTTGAACGCGATGCTCGCGGTGATCTCGACGCCGTTAGCGGCGCCGGTGATCGTGGCGTCGTCGTTGCGGAAGGGGAACACGGCGTCGGGGAAGGGCTCGGCGGCGATGCTGACCCGGGCGGTGACCACAGCCAGGAAGGCTGGGGTCACGGCCCGCCTGTTGGGCCGGGCCGATTCGGCGTTCTACCGCCACGACCTGGTCGCGGCCATGGTCAAAGCGGGGATGTGGTTCTCGGTGACGGTCAGGTTGAACAAGGCCGTGACCGGCGCGATCACCCGGATACCGGAGGAGGCGTGGACCCCGATCCAGTACCCGAACGCGGTCTGGGAGAACGATCCATCCTTGCCCGAAGGCGGGTATTGGGTCTCGGATGCCGAGGTCGCCGAGACCTGCTTTGTGGCGTTCTCCTCCAAGAAGAAGGCCCACCGGATCCGGTGCCGGCTGGTCGTGCGCCGGGTCCGACGACTCCAGCCGAAAGCCAGCGATGGCACGGTGCAGGGTGAGCTGTTCGCCGCGTATCGGCACCACGGGTTCATCACCAACTCCACCCTGTCCACGGTCGCCGCCGACCAACATCATCGTGGTCACGCGATCATCGAACAAGTCATCGCCGAGCTCAAGGACGGACCGTTGGCGCACCTCCCCTCCGGGAAGTACACCGCGAACGCCGCGTGGCTGGCTTACGCGGTGACCGCGTTCAACCTGTCCCGCGCCCTCGGTGTCCTTGCCGGCAAGCGGCATGCCCGGGCCCGGGCGGCGACCATCCGGGACGAGCTGATCCAGTTGCCCGGCCGGATCGCGAACCATGCCCGAAACCAGATCGTGCACCTACCAACCGACTGGCCCTGGGAACACGCCTGGCAGCAGATGTTCGACCATACGACCCGGCCACCACCGGCACTGGCCGCCTGACCGATCCGCCCCAACGGGCCCAACCGAGGAACCGATAGTGGAAATGCCGGGCAGACCGGCGAACCTGTCACACCCAAACCAGCAAGCCCCAAGAAACCCTCCGCTGAAGTCCCGCCGGAAATCACCACCGAATAAGGCTCGGTGGATCAGGG
>NZ_JBHGXH010000218.1:0-1665 GCF_041936445.1 Candidatus Darwinibacter acetoxidans
TGTCGCCGATGGAGGCACGATTGCCCATGGCTGTGTAAAAGCACCCACGAAAGTCACCCTCACCGGATCTGTGGCAGGGGAGATCGTGACAGTCGCATCAATCGATGCCACGAATATCACCGTAGCCATCAAGAAACCCGATGGATCTGCAGGAACCACACAGACAATCTACTGGAGAGCGGGGGTATAGTGCGGTCGGCTCCCTCCGACCGGGCTGAACCTATCTATTTTCGCACCAAATAGGAGAGCAAAGATGCCTGAACTAAAAACCAAATCGATCGCAGCCGCGCCCGGACAGGTGAAGGTCTGGAAGGCGCGCCTCGTCGAGAGCGCCCCCACGAGACGCTGCAGGCCCTCCTGCAGCGGCTGGAGAAAGACATGTCGAGAAACCAGATGGCAGAAAGCCTCGGGATTAGTAAAGCAACGCTTTACGAGTGGCTAAAACAGGAGTGAGAAAAACATGGCAGTAACAGCAGCAGGAGTCATCATCTCAGAACAGACTTACGGCGGGAAAATCGACGCCGGGCAGGTCGTATACCTGAAATCTGACGGGAAATGGTACCTGGCGAGAGCGAACAGTGCTACGACGAGCGCCGGTGACCTGGCGATTGCGCTCGATTCGGGCGTGGCCGGCGGGAAAGGGCGGCTCGTGAAACTCGGGTACGTCAAGAACACGGCATGGTCCTGGATGCCCGGAGCCCCACTTTACCTCTCCACCGCGACGGCCGGGGGTCTGACGCAGACCCGACCGACCGGAGCCGGGAACGTGGTCCGCGAGGTGGCCACGGTCGCCAGCGATCCGCGCACGATCTACTTCGACCCGTCGCCCTCGTCCGGTCCGCTCGCGACCGTGGGAGGACTGACGGCAGAGAAAGGAGACCTGATCGTCGGGCAGGCGGGAGCGTGGGCGAAATTCCCAGTCAGTACTGATCCTCTGGCCCGGCTCCGCCCGAACAGTTCTGCCGCATCCGGGCTTGAGTGGGGGAAGGACGTTCCCGAACTTCGCAATCGCATTGTCTTCGAGAAGGACGGCGCGGGGAATACCCTAGAGATCCATGAGGTCTGGATCCCTCAGTTCAAGTCGAAATACTGGTCACAGGAGAACCTGAACAACCTGGATTGCGGCGGGTTTTGGATTGACAAGTATCAGGCATGCATGTTCGACGCCACCGAGTCATCGCGCGGATCAGTCACTGTGAACAACCCCGGGCCAAACGGGGCCGCCTGCAAGCCGCACGTGGTGCCATGGACCGACGTCAACTGGCATAACGCCCGGGCCGCGGTCGAGAACCGGGGCGGAGCTGCAAACAAGGCTACAGGGACATGCGCTCCCTACAGCGGCGGCAGCACTACACAGTTCTATGTTGAGCATGCTGGTCACCTGATCGGCCGCAGGGTCTACATCACTCAGGGCGGCGTGACCTACGTTCGGCGGGTCGTCCGGACTGGAGGGGACACCACCGCCGACCCGAACGCTGCAAAACTGGTCGAATTCTATCCGGCGCTCCCGGCGTCAGTCACGTCCGACGACGAGTATACAATCGTGCGTCGGTTCCTACCGGGGGGATACGAGTGGTTCTCCCTCGCGGCTCTTGCGCGGATCCTTATGGTTGAGTGCGGACTGCCGTACTGCAAGGGGAACACCGACTGGGGCAAATTCCACGG
>NZ_JBHGXH010000219.1:0-1181 GCF_041936445.1 Candidatus Darwinibacter acetoxidans
CAGGATCGTGCACCAGGTAGTCTCAGGCGCGATCCTCCCGTGTTGGTTGCCGACATTCATCAGGGATACCTATGCCTGCCTGACGGAGCGTGGTACCCACGTCGCCGTTGACCGGCTGCAGCAGTTCATGCGCCGACACCCTGAGAGCACAGGCTACGTGCTGCAGCTGGACGTAAAATCCTACTTTGCAAGCGTCGACCACAGGATTCTCCTCAGCCTCCTTGCGAAGAGGATCCGGGATCGGCAGATGATGCACCTGATCCGACAGATCGTCGAGAGTTACGAGGACGCGCCGGGCGTCGGTATCCCGCTCGGGAACCTGACGTCACAGGGTTTCGCGAATATCTACCTGCACGAACTAGACATGTTCGCGAAGCACGGGCTCCGGATCAAGCAGTATCTCAGGTACATGGACGACATCACGCTCGTGCATGATGACAAAGCGCAGCTCTGGGAATGGCGCGACGAGATTGAGACGTTCCTGACCGACCGTCTCCACCTCCGACTCCATCCAGACAAGCAGGTGCTGACCCCGGTCGATTGCGGCGTCACGTACCTCGGATACCGGGTCTATCGGGACCACATCCGAGTCCTGGCACGGAACGTCCGCAGGGTTTACCGGAGACTCAGGCAGATGGAGGCGGGGACGTTCAAGGGAGATGCTCGGGCGTCGATATCGTCGTGGGTCGGCTACGCGAAGCACGCCGATACTCACGGGCTGAACTGCCAGATCGCCGAACGACATCCGTTCCTACGGGTAGCGTTCAATCCAATTGAGGCAAAACTATGACGGGAAAACAGATTATGCGGGTTCACACTGCCGCTGGCGTCGAGGAGATCGACGCCGACCGGCTGATTGTTGAGGGAGATGAGTACGTCCTCTTCCGGGGGGATGCTGAGGTTCGGCGGGTGCCGATTGCCGACATCGTATCTGATGGTGAGGGGATGAATGGGATCGAGACGATCTATAGTCGGAGTTGAATCATGATGCGGTACACTCTCGCGAGGTTTACCGCCCTCGGCACCCTCCAGTCTTGCGCCGTCGAGGTTGCAGGCGAGAGTGCTACTGTTGACGCCACCCGGTCGTTTGCAGCGGCAGACCGGATCGCCGAGGTTGAGGCCCCTTTGGAGGTCTGGCTGGATGCACAGGCATACCTGGTCGCAGCTCCGTCGTACCTGGT
>NZ_JBHGXH010000220.1:0-2015 GCF_041936445.1 Candidatus Darwinibacter acetoxidans
CTGGGATCGAAGGGGTATTTTCCGATGTCAAATAGGGTATCGATAGGGTATCTGTAAAGGTAATATAGTCATCCGGTAGGGTATTTTCTTTTAATATTTCAAGAAAATGCACTATCAGTGACGTTTCTGGAACCTCCTGCAACCGCCTTGCTGCACCTATCGCTTGCTTTGATCCCTTGATAGGGTTGTAGCGCACAAAATTCTTGATCAGCACAACATCTTCATCGGTGCATACCTGCTCCTGCAGCAGTCCCAGGGTTGCCGCATACCTTTCTTCAGTCCAGCCCAGGTCGTGGCAAGCGTAAAGCGCCGGCAGGTAAAACAGGCCGCACATATTCCCATGAGGGCATGTCAGCAGGTAGATAAATAGCATCTTTGCATCATCCGGTAGTTCCCGGAACTTCTCGTCATGCCAGATCCTTGTCGCGATGTTTACATATCGGCTCAAGTTATCACCCCCGCTCCTCCAGATCCATTATCAGCACAGCCACCTCATAGTCGGGCCTGTCCACCGCCTCGGCAACCTCCCACACCTTGGCGCCGCGCTCCCGCAGCTCCCTGACAGTTTCCAGCTCGTCTTTCGTCCATGCCAGGTTCCAGTCGCCCCCGGCGATATAAAACCGGTCGCGCTTGGCGTAGTCAAGGTGGCGCAAGTCAACGGCCTGGCTCATTTCTCTTCCTCATAGCGGATACAGCTGGTCCACGACTTGCCGCCGCAGAGCTCACAACCTTCAACGCATTCACCGGCATCTGTTGCCCAGAAGTAGGTGCATGTGGGACAGAGACATGCTCGGCAATGATCGCTGTCGGGGTCGTAGGGGTCGTAGCAGAATTTAGGTAAACTTTCGTCGGCCTCCAGCAGCTCCGGGTTCTCGTAGACGTTGCCGATGACTTCAAAATACCGCTCCCAGTCCTCCCATGTGAAGTCTGCGCAGAAGCCGTCATCGTAAAGCAGCCCGTATTCCTTGCCGTTGTAAGTCACCGCACCACACGGGGCATAATAGGGGGTCCCCACAACCCGCACAATATCCCCCTCGTATATCTCCCGGCCGTTCTTGTCGTGCAGGCCGGTGGATTGCATCAGCACCACCTCGTCGCGGGCATACCTGAAGCTCATACCGTCGCGCATCTCCTCCACAGCTTTCTGCGACATAGCGTTGACCTCGAACATATATTTTTTGAGCCTTGACCACGCCCGAAACTTGTACTCTCTCACTTCTCCGCCTCCTGACATTCGGGGCAGACATCTTCCCATTCGCCCCGGTGTTTTTGGCTCTTCCAACCGTTGGCCTTTTTGTAATTCACAGCATCGTAAAACTCGAAAAAATCCTCATCAGCATCTTCGCCGCAGATGTCGCAGGTCAGGCTATAAATTCCGCAATTTCCATCAATCGTCATGGGTTTATCCCTCCTCCGGGGGCAGGTTGCCCCACCCCCGCTACCTGCTGCCTCAGCCCCGTCTCAAAATCCCCCCCGACCTCCGGCAAGCCCAGCGTCCGGTGGATCTCGGCCTGCTCTTCGGCGTCTTTAGCCACGTGCCGGGTGCCGTTTTCATAAAGGTAGGCATACTTCCAGCCGGGGGTGACCCACAGGGATATTTCGATACCGTCGATCTGGCGCTCCCAGCTCATCCGGGTGTAGCCGCGTAGGCGCTTCACACCCTCCACCTCCTCCGCAATTTCATCATCCGTTCTTCCACTCTTCTCTCCTCTTCGGCTATTCTTTCCTGCTCCTCCGCCCATTGGCGGTAATAACCATCCTGGCCATAATCAATGTCGCCATAGCACATAGAGCAAACTCTTTGGCCTTCCGGTATAGGCATACCGCAACATACGCAATGGTTGCTCATACTATCTCCCCCTTCTCCGCCACCCGGACCATGCGGCCCGTGGCGGCTTGAATAGCTCTTTTAAACCCCACCGCATCCGAATTGCCATCTGAAAGATGCAGCAGCATAACCTCCCGGACCGCCGACAGATCATTTACCGCCAGGAATGTCAGCACCCGGTCAAGGC
>NZ_JBHGXH010000221.1:0-3714 GCF_041936445.1 Candidatus Darwinibacter acetoxidans
GGTCGTTCCCGGCAGGCGCCAGCCGCCCAGGTGCCTGCTCCCCTCGCGGAGGGCCAGGATCTCCGCGTGAGCGGTGGCATCTTTCAGCTCTTCGCAGCGGTTCCGGCAGGCGGCAATGACCTGCCCCTCCCTGACCAGGACCGCGCCTACGGGTATTTCTCCGCAGGAATAGGCCTCGCGAGCCTGCGCCAGGGCCATCTTCATGTAAAAGGCATCGCTCTTTTCATGATTACTGCTCATACTGTTATTATAGACCATTTCCAGCCAACGGCAATGCATTCTTAAAAGTGCCGCAACGAGGGTTTAATGTTGAGCCCCAGGGGAACACTTCTGCAAAAGATGTAGGGGCGGCTCATGAGCCGCCCAGCCCGTAACGGAATACGATACGATACCTTCGGGCCGGGCATGCCCGGCCCCTACAGCTAAAATGAAATTTGTCAACATGAACGGGGACCAGAAAGGGACAGAATCCCGCAGGTTCCGGTAAAATTGCAGCTTTAAGCATCGTTTTTACCTGGCTTCAACGAATTCGATGGCTTCCTTGCCGGTGATGTGATGGATGTCAATGGCAATAATATAGGATTGGTTACACTCGGTTATTACCCTCTGCCTGGCCTCTTCAGGCTGAGCGCCGGCATATTTATTTACAAGGGCCGCGAAGGCTTTCAACCGCTCATCCCCTTCGGCAATTCTCGCCTCTCCAAAGGCAATCCCGCTGCGGAAATAAGAGGTGTATTCTTCGCTTACGATTATATCCTCATCGATTACGGTAAAAGAGACCCTGGGGTTTCTCCTGATGGCATCAATTTTATGTCCTTCTTTCGCGGAATGGAAATAAATTTTGCCGTTAAAATAGACAAAGTTAAGAGGCACTGCATAAGGGTAGCCATTATCCCCAAAACAGGCCAGGACCCCATTTGAACACCTCTCCATAACGGCTGCAGTATCCTCTTCAGGCAACAGCTGCCTTATTCTTCTCATTTCCCTAAACACCGGCCGCCACCTCGCTTTCAAGTGATCTCAACCTGCCACGGGATCAATATTCCAGTGAAGCTGTAGGCCCCAAAAATACAAATATCGTATCAAGAGCAAAAACGTTTCTACCACGCATGTACCTATACACCATCCGGACGATAACTACCCCTTTGAAAAGCTTTCTGTAAACTCCCCCCTTCGACAAAGGGGGGCCGGGGGGGATATAAAAAGGGAGCCAAGGTTTTACAAGAAGCTTTAGGCTACTGCGGAGTAGATGCTTTTCCCGTCACCGTAGTAGCACTCGTAGACGTGCTCGAAAACGGCGGTGGCCTTGGTCTTGAATATCTCGGCCGTATACGCCTCCGGCAGCCCTTCGTCGAGAACCTTTTCAATGGTTACCCGCACCTGGGCACGTGCCTGCTGCCGCTTGCGCCAGTCGAGGACCAGCTTCTCGCGCTTCAGGATCTCCAAAAGTTCGCGGGCCGTCTTCTTGACCTGGTTGCGCTCTTTCCGGGTAAGCTTAATCTCGGGCTTAGTAAGCAGGTCGAAAATGGCCAGCTCCTCTTCGCTGAGCTCCTCGGCAACTGCCCGCTGCTCCTCTTCTGTAAGGCTTTTGGCAAACTCCATCAGCCGGCGGAAGAACTCTTCCACGTTGACGCAACCGGAATTGTACTCGTCGATCATCTGCTGGAAGCTCTCCAGGAAGTCTATCCTGGTTCGGTTTAAGCGCACCATCTTCTGCAGCTGCCGGGAAATGGAGGCCTTGAGCCGCTCCACCTCCGTATGCTTGCGCCCCTGCTTAAATTTGGACGCGAGAAGCTCAAAATTAATCTTGCTCAGGTCTATTAAGGGCTGATCATCATCCCGGATCACGTAGCCCGTTGTGGAGATGGAGCGATCCAGGAGCTCTTCCACCTGCCTCATGATTTCACTGATATCCACCGGGGGATTCAAGGCGCGTATCTTGTCTGCCAGGACCTTGATGAGGGTGCAGTCAGCCTGCAGATGTTCCTCCGCCGGATCGGGCAGGATGGCCTTGTACAGCCGGTAGACCCTGTTGGCCTGTTCCAGGAAGCGCCTCTTGATCTCTTCCCTGGCCACCAGGGCGTCAACGGCATCATCAAGCAGGGCCACCCTCTTAAAATCCCGCGCCTCGATAATCTCCTGCAGCCGCACCCCCTGTTCCTCGCATAGCGCCTTCGCCTCTTCGACGGCGTATTTCAGGGCGGCCACGAGCGCCTCCTTATCCCTTACCGGGCTATCACCCACCCTTCCCCCTCCGCCGGCCCCGTAAATCGCCAGCGCCTGCTCCAGGTTCCTGAAGACGCCCACGTAGTCCACGATGAGGCCGCATACCTTGTCGCGGAAGACCCTGTTGGCCCTGGCGATGGTCTGCATGAGGGTGTGGTTGCGCATGGGCTTATCCAGGTAGAGGGTGGAGCAGGAGGGTACATCGAAACCTGTCATCCACATGGCGCAGACAAAAACTAGACGGAGGGGATCGCTGGGGTCCTTGAACTTTTTCTCCATGTCTTCCTCCACCATGCGCTTGCGGTGCGGGCGGATATCGAGACCTTTTTCAGCCATGTCGCGAATTTCATTCTGGGACTGGGAGACGATCACCGCCATGTCGGCCTCCTCAAGCAGCTTGATTTTCCTCTCCAGCTCGGGCCACTCCTTCTCCGGGAGCAGCCCGTGCTGCCCGCGCATCTTTTTAAGTTTGCGCTGCCAGTATTTCTTCACTTTGTCGTACATGCGGATGGCCGTGGCCTTGTCGATGCAGATGACCATGGCCTTCCCCTGGAAGCCCCGGCTGATGAAGTGGTCCACAATGTCCGCCCCCACCGCTTCCAGCCGGTCATCCCTGGTAATGAGATGGTATTCGCGGGCAAACTCCCGCTCCAGCTTCTTCTCCTGCTCCTCATCCAGCTCCGCCGCTTCCAGCAGCACCTCCATCTCTTCGTTGAGGTTCTCGTTTGTCAGTTGCAGCTCGGGAATGCGGTTCTCGTAATAGAGGGGCACGGTGGCGCCGTCTTCCACCGACTCGCGGAAGTTGTAGATACTGATATAGTCGCCGAAGACCTGACGAGTCTTCTCTTCACCGACGATGAGCGGGGTGCCGGTAAAGGCGATAAAGGAGGCGTTAGGCAGCGCTGTGCGCATGTTCAGGGCCAGGGTGTCGTACTGGGTGCGATGGGCCTCGTCGGTTATGACGATAATATCGTCCCGCTCCGATAGCACCGGGTGTTTTTCGCCCGTTTCAGTGCGGAATTTATGAATCAGTGTAAATATATAGCGATGGTCCCCGCTCAAAAGCTGCCGCAGGTGCCTGATGCTCTCGGCCTGGACCCTGGCTTCGGTAATGACGCCGCTAGAAACAAAGTTCTTGTAGATCTGATCGTCGAGCTCTTTGCGGTCAGTGACGATCACAAAACTCCAGTTGCCGGGCACCTTGCGCAGCACCTTCTGGGAGAAGAAGATCATGGAGATGCTCTTGCCGCTGCCCTGGGTGTGCCAGAACACCCCCAGGCGCCCCTGACGCTCCTTGATATCCGCCAGAGCGGTCATGGCATTGTTCACGCCCAGGTACTGGTGATTCTTGGCCACTATTTTAATCTGCCCGCCGGGCACATCCATGAACAGGGTAAAGTTCTCCACCAGGTCGAGGAAGCGCGCGGGCTCGCAGGTGCCCCTGAGCATCGTCTCCAGAGAGATGCGCCCCTCTTCGGCTTCGCTGCT
>NZ_JBHGXH010000222.1:0-4765 GCF_041936445.1 Candidatus Darwinibacter acetoxidans
GGAGGACCTGTCGAATTAAAGAGCTGGGTTGATTTGGTGGTGAAAGCACATGAAGGAGAGGCAGATCCTCCAGAAAGCCCAGCGTGACCCTGTTTGGTTCGTCGAGGAAGTTTTGAACGCTCACCCGTGGGAGAAGCAAGCGGAGATACTGCGGGCGGTCAGAGACTATCCCAGAACCGCCGTCCGGAGCTGCCACGGCGTCGGCAAGTCGTTCATCGCAGGCCAGGTGATACTCTGGTTCCTCTCCTGCTTCCCGTACTCAATCGTTCTGAGTACAGCTCCGACCTGGAGGCAGGTGGAGAAGCTGATCTGGAAGGAAGTGAGGGCTTCATACAGGAGGGCCAAGATACCGCTTGGGGGTAACCTCCTTCCCAAAAGCCCGGAGATTCAGATCGTCCAGGACGAGTGGTATGCTGCTGGCCTGTCTACGAATGAGCCCGACCGTTTCCAAGGCTTCCACGAAGAGAACATTCTGGTGGTGGTGGACGAGGCCGCGGGCGTGCCTGAAGAAATCTTTGAGGCCATTGAGGGTGTGCTTACTTCGAGTAACGCACGTCTTCTCTTGTTGGGGAACCCGACCAGCACGGCGGGGACATTCTTTCAGGCGTTCAGAGGCGGGGGCTGGAAGACGCTCAGCATATCCGCGTTTGACACGCCCAATTTCATGGCGTTTGGCATAACAGAGAGCGACATCGCTGCCGACACCTGGCGTAACAAGATCACCGGGCCTTTGCCAAACCCGAAGCTGATAACTCCGGAGTGGGTGGCCGATAAGTACAGACGCTGGGGGCCGGAGTCGCCGGCCTATATTGCGCGCGTTAAGGGTGAGTTTCCCCCAGAGAGCGAGGATACTCTCATCCCCTTGGCTTGGATCGAAGCGGCTATGGAGAGATGGCATGACATGGAGCACGGCGAACCGGTCGAACTCGGTGTGGACGTTGCCAGGTTCGGCAGCGACAAAACCGTCATCGGCGTTCGACACGGGTGGAAGGTCATCGCGCTCCACGACTACAGCAAGCAGGACACCATGGAGACCGCTGGCCGTGTGATTCAGGCGTACAAGGAGCACAGGGCCACCGATATCAAGATCGACGTCATCGGTCTGGGCGCCGGCGTGGCAGACAGGTTGAGGGAGCAAAGCGCTCCCGTGACCGAGGTCAACGTTGCAGAGAAGCCCAACGACCCCGAGAACTTCGACAACCTACGCAGTGAGCTGTGGTGGAACCTGCGGCAGCTCCTGGACCCGAATACCAAGATGAACCCTAACCCGATCGGTCTGCCGCCGAATGATGAACTCCTGGCCGACCTGTCCGGCATTAAGTACAAGATCAACTCCTCGGGAAAGATTGTGGTCGAGTCAAAGGCTGAGATGAAAAAGCGCTTAGGCCGCTCCCCAGACTATGGCGATGCGGTCTGTTTGTTGTTTGCGAAAGGGCGCAGGATGAACATCGACGCCTTGAGGGCACTTGCGAGCATAAAGATCTATCGCTAGAAGCGGGGTGAAAAGATGAGCTTCATAGGTGAGATGGTGAGGATACCTAGCAAGATAGCAGGAGAAATCTCCAGGCTGCGCCAAAGGGTTCATCGATGGGGAATACGCATAGCCAGCTCTTCTCCGGGTGTTTACCAACTCCGTTCTGAACCTGTGGACTACCAGCTGGCGCGAGAGCTCTACGATAACACAAATGATGCATATAAGCTGGGCGCCGCCTTCGCCAAGCCGGTGATTAACATTACTGTCGGCTTCATGGGCATACCCCGTTTTGTCAGCGAGGATGAAGATGCGCAAGCGGTGCTGGATGAGTTCTTTGGGGAGCACTCTTCACTGATGCAAATGACGCATCTGGGTGGGCTGAGGGATGGGGATTGCTGGGTCTGGCTTACCCGGGAAGAGTCCGAAGAAAACAGTGCGCTTTATCCCGAGGCCGTTGGCGGCAGGTTAGTCTATAACATAATTCCGCCCGAGATGATTGCCCAGGACAAACTGAAGCGCCACCCCATCACGGGTGAGATCATCGAGTATGTACTCGAGTCCTCCTGCGGATGGATTGACGAACGAGGGAATCTACGCAAATGCAAGGTGCAGGAGCGCATCAATAGAGATGCCCGAATCACGACGATCATCGAAGGAGACAACCCTGGCATCGAGGAAGGGGAACGGGAAAATCCGTGGGGGTTCATCCCTATCGTTCAGTTTTCCAACGAGAGGGATCCAGGGTCTGCTTTTGGGAAGAGCGAGCTCGAGGTGATCGAGCCGTTCATCAAGGCATATCACGATGTGATGCTCCACGCCATCCAGGGTTCCAAGCTACACAGCACTCCGAAACTCAAGTTGCATCTCAAAGACGTCGACACCTTCTTGTCAGTCAACTTCGGCATAACGGATCTTGCCGAGTTCATGCGTAAGGGCGGCGAACTCAAGATTGATGGTAGAGAGGCGTTCATCTTTACGCAAGACGGTGAAGACGCCGACTTCGCCGAAGTGCGTTCTGCCACCGGCGATGCCAAAGAACTGCTTCAACTGCTGTTCTGGTGTATCATAGATGCCTCTCAGACACCGGAGTTTGCATTCGGAACCCACACGCCCAGTTCCCTGGCCAGCGTTAAGGAGCAGATGCCCGTGCTGATCAAGAAGATTGATCGCAAACGGGAGCAGTTCGCTGACAGCTGGAAAAGGCTCGCCAGGATGGTACTGGCTATGGAGTCGATGGCTTCAGGCAAGAAGTTTGCTACCCATGCTGTTGAGCTGGTCTGGGATGAGGTAGACCCGAGGGGTGACAAAGAGGTTGCTGAGACCATCGAAGTATTGGTAAGGGCCCTCACCACGGCCGTCAATAACCAGATCATGTCTCACGAGGCTGCCGTGTCGTTCCTGGCCAAGTACGTCGAGACCATGAACGACTACGAAAGTGATGACCCCGAGGTGATGGGTGAGAAAGACAGGATCGTCCAGGATATGCTGCGCAGGTCTCAGCTTGAGGACGCTCAGCTCGCTGAAGATGAACAAAAGATGATCGAGCAGGTCTTGGCCGAGATCCAAAAGAGCCAGAACCGCGGCCGTGATGGTGATGCGTGATGTCTGTCCAGGAGATGACCAGGCGCAACATCGAGCTTATTCGGCGCATATCAGACAGCGTGATGGGCCGGGAACTCCTCACAGCCAGAAGGGACTTTCTGGCTGTCAAACTGAGGCATGAGCCCGCATTGGCCAAGATATACCTGGATGCGGCGGATCGAGTGGCCAAACAGCTGAGAAGCTTGAGCCCCACTGTGGGTCAGCTGACTCGCAACCACCTCGAGGCCTTGGACAAAGCGCTGCGCAAGGAAGCCGACACCATCTACCAAAAGAGCGCTGCACTCATCAAGACGGGCCTGATGGAGGTTGTAGAGATCGGGGCCCGGCCGATAGACAACTTCCTCATCAGGGCTTTGAAAGAGGCGGATGCTCCGATAGACTTCTTGCGCCTGCAGAGGGGGTTTGCTGATCTCAACAAGTCTGCAGTCGAAGCCTTCTGGCTGCGCACTCGCCAAGGGTTAGCTATTTCGGATCGCATTTGGGAGCAGGCCGAGTCCGCCAGGCAGGCCATGCGGGATATTATCCACGCAGGCATAACTTCGGGGCGCGATGCTGTCCAAGTGGCGAAGGATTTAGAAGTTTATGTGAGAAATGGTACACTTGCGGAAGACTATCCGAACATGATGGCGCGCATGGAGCGCCGTGTGCCTGGCAACCTGTCCTATGAAGCACTCAGGCTTGCCAGGACAGAGTACGCAATGGCCTTTAACGAAGCAGTCTACAGCAGGGGCATGATCAACCCGGCCTATATCGGCGTTCAGTACTGCTTATCGGATAGTCATCCGGAGCCAGATATCTGCGACGATTTGGCGTCTGCAGACCTCTATGGCATGGGGCCAGGGGTGTACAAGAAGGGTGAAGAACCTCCCCACCCGCACCCAAACTGCCTCTGCTACGTCGTGCCCGTCGTCATTGAAACAGAGAAGTTTGTTCAGGACTTGATCCGTTGGAAGAAGGATCCCCGGTCGGTTGACTACTTGGAAGAGTGGCACAACAACATCTATAGGCAGATGGTGTTCTAAGGAGGGCCATCATGCCCCGGATACCCAGCCTCGAGACTACGCGGTATTGGGACAAGTTCCTCCATCTCGCACGAGACTGCATGAGGGACCTGTTTGACTATGCCCATTATTGGGATCAACTAAGTAGCGAGCACCGATACAGCTTGCTGCAGTCCTGCGGGCTGATCAAAACGGCCATACCGCATCTGCAGGGAGGTCGCGAAAGGGGCGAGCTGACCCGCAGGCAGCTGAGGGAACTGGCTGTTCTTGAGCGCAGGTATTCTGAGGCTGTGAAGCTCCTGGAACTGCTGAGACGCAGGGACCAGGAACTACACGCAAAGGAGAGGGACCATGAATAAGACCAAAGTCCAGTGCGACAATTGTCCTGCAGTATTCATCGTGCAGGACAATATGTTTGTTAGGCAGGTTGAGGATGGTATCGAGGAAGTCGGGTTCACCTGCCCGGAGTGTGGGCGTGAGACCATCGCCTACAAGATTGATGACGAGATCAAGCTGTTGCAGAAGAAGGTGAGGAAAGAGCGAGAGAAGGCCCAGAGGAAGATCGAAGCTGGCGTTGAGCCGAGGAAGGCCGAACGGAAGTTGAGGCAGGTGGTCCGTTCGCTGAGGCATTCGATGGATAGGCTAAACGGAAGGACACCTGAATAGCAAACGATGGGAGTTTCCTCCC
>NZ_JBHGXH010000223.1:0-13426 GCF_041936445.1 Candidatus Darwinibacter acetoxidans
GCTGACCACCGGCTCCGCCCACGGTATTTCAACCACTTCCACGTCGCTTAACTTCAGACGTTCTCTCATCCTGAACTCCTCCCTTAACACTGATCTAGAGGCGGACGGCCGCAAAACGGCCCGGTCATTTAAAACGGTTCAAAAGACTGTAAAAACGAAGTGGTCCGGAAACACAGCGCCTCAAAGCGACGAGAGTTCTCTGACCACTAACGTGCTCCTAACAACAACCGCTACTTAAACCGTTTTAAACTGGTTCCGTTGTTATAATTAGACATAGTTTGTGAATCTCCTCCTTTGTTTTTCATTTTTTGTTACGAAAAAACGGGACCCCGCGGAGTCCCGTCCCCTCAAAGATATTTGCTTATTGTAAACCGCCCTGCTCGATGGCCCGCACAAAGCGTCTGGTGATCTCCAAGGGTCTGGTGATGGCACTGCCCACCACCACAGCCCAGACGCCCAGCTCCAGGGCCTCAACCACCTGTTCCGGGTACCAGAAACCACCCTCGGCCACCACGGGCACACCCAGTTGGAGCATGTCCCTAAGCAGCTGGAAATCCGGTTCCGTACCCAGCCCGTTCTGCCTAAAGCCAAAGGTGGAGGCCACCAGGTCTACCCCTATTTCCACCGCGGCCCGGGCATCTTCAACCGTGGCGCAGTCCGCCATAACCGGCACACCCAGCTCCCTGCGGATACGGGGAAGGAGCTCGGCCAAAGGCTCCCCAAAGGGCCTGGTGCGGCGCACATCCACGGCGATGATGTCCGCTCCGGATCGCACCAGCTCCTCGGCGAGGCTGAAGGTGGGCGTGATAGCCATCTCCCCCGCCCCGTTGGTCATCTTGTGGATCCCGATCACCGGCAGGCCGGTGATCCTTTTGATCACTTCCACATCCTGCGGACCGTTGGCCCGGATGCCCACGGCACCCCCAAGCTGCACCGCCCTGGCCATGGCGGCCATGAGCATGGGGCCGTGGAGCGGCTCCTCTTCCAGCGCTTGGCAGGAAACGATCAGTCCTCGATGAACGGCATGTAAAACACTCAAGTTACTCTTCCTTCCCGTGGGCCGCCTGGGTAAAGAAGCCCAAATCGATTAAGATGCGGCGCACCCGTTCCTCTTCTTCCGCGTTCAGCGATCCCAATGGCGGTGCCATCTTCGCGGTCTGGATCACGCCCAACCAGCGCAGGGCCGATTTGAACCCGCTCAAAGCCGAAGCAGAACCGGACAGCCGAGAAGAACCCTGATAGCAGATGTCGAACAGCTTGATCAAGCGTTCCTGCAGTTCCCTGGCCCTGCCATACTCGCCCTGCAGGCAGAGGTTGTAGAGTTCAACATACTCTCTAGGTGCCACATTGCCTATCCCAGGTACCGAGCCGTGGGCTCCCATCTGCATGGCGGTATCCACCAAGAACTCCATACCGGTGAGCACCGTAAAGCCGGGGATATCCCTGGTCCGCATAATGTACTCCCGGAGGATGTTGGAGTTGCCGCCGCTGTCCTTGAGAGCTAGAATAGTGCCCTCCCGGGCCAGCATTTCCACTGTGGCCGGCTCCAGGGGAGTTTTCACCAAAACCGGGACGTTGTAGGCGATGACGGGCACAGGCAGGGCCGCAGCTAAGTCGCGGTAATAGGTGAGCAGCTCCTGCTGGCTGTTCATGTGGTAATAGGGCGGGGCCACAACCACCGCTTGGGCACCGGCGGCAATCACCAGCTCGCCCAGGCGGATGGCCCTTTTGGTGCTGGTTTCGGTGATGCCTGCCAAAACGGGCACCCGGCCAGCTGTCTCCTCCACAACGGTCTTGACAATGCTCACCCGCTCTTCATCGGTGAGGGCCGCGCATTCCCCGGTGGAACCCAGGCAGAAGATGCCGTGGACGCCGCCGTCAATCAAGTAATTGGTCAGTTTCCGTAGGGAAACTAAATCCACTTCACCTGCTTCATCAAAGGGAGTAGCAATCGGTGGGATAACCCCTCGTAGTTCAGTTAGCTGCATTTTTTTCTACCTCCGCTGTCTCTACTGGTTGGACAAACTTGGCTGCCTCTTTTTCCGCCAGATGGCAGGCTACCTGGTGCTCCCTGCCGTCAATCAGGTAGGTCTTCAGCTCCGGAACCCTGCTCTTGCATACCTCCATGGCGTAGGGGCACCTGGGGTGGAAGGTACACCCCGGGGGCGGATTCACCGGACTGGGGACGTTGCCTTCCAGCACGATGCGCTTGCGCCTGCGGCCCACTTCAGCCACGGGAATGGCCGAGAGCAGGGCCTGGGTGTAGGGATGCATGGCATTGGCAAAAAGATCTTCAGCCTGGGCCAGCTCCACGATCTTGCCCAGATACATCACCGCGATGCGGTCGCTCATGTATTCCACAACACTCAGATCATGGCTGATGAAAATGTAGGTGAGGTTGTGCTTCTCCTTCAGCTCCAACAGCAGGTTGAGCACCTGGGCCTGGATGGACACATCCAGGGCGCTCACCGCCTCGTCGCAGATAATCAACTCCGGCTGCAGGGAAAGGGCTCGGGCGATGCCAATTCTCTGCCGCTGTCCCCCGCTGAATTCGTGGGGGTAGCGGTTCATGTACTCTCGGTGCAGGTTCACCGCTTCTAGAAGATCCCCGATGATCCGCCTGCGCTCTTCTTTGGATTTTACCCCGAACTTCTTCAAGGGATCCTGCAGAGAGCCAAAGATGGTGAAAGAGGGATTCAGGGATGAATAGGGGTCCTGGAAAACGATCTGCAGCCTTTTGCGCGCCTGCATCATCTCGTCTTTGGAGAGCTTGCGCAGATCCTTTTCTTCCCCGTCGAAGTTGTAGATGAACTGGCCCCCGGTTACGGGTACCAGCTGCAGGATGGACTTGCCCAAGGTGGTCTTGCCGCAGCCGCTTTCGCCCACCAGCCCCAAAGTCTCCCCCCGGTAAACATCGAGGCTGACATTGTCCACCGCCCGCACATAGCCCACCGTACGCTTGAAGAGCCCCTTCTGGACGGGGAAATAGGTTTGGGCGTCTCTGATTTTCAACAGCACATCCTGTTCCCTACGCATTGGCTAACACCTTCTCGTAATGCCAGCACCGCACAGTGTGGTTGGGGCTGACGCTGAAAGTCTCCGGCTCCTGAAGACACTGCTCAGTGGCAAAGTCGCAGCGGGGGTGGAACTGGCAGCCCTGGGGCCGGTTAAATGGATCTGGAGTGGAACCGCGGATGGGCTCCAGCTTCTGGGCCTTGGACTGGCCCAAAACGGGGATGGACCTGAGCAGGGCAGAAGTGTAGGGATGCGCGGGCCTGGTGAGCACATCTTCCACGGGGCCGTTTTCCACCGCCACACCCATGTACATGACCACAACATCGTGGGCCAGCTCGGCCACGACCCCCATATCGTGGGTGATGAGCAGAATAGCTGCGTTGTGTTTCTGCTGCAGATCGTTCATCAGGTCGAAAATCTGGGCCTGGACAGTCACGTCCAGGGCTGTGGTGGGCTCATCCGCGATGAGGATCTTGGGGTTGCAGGCCATGGCCATGGCGATCATGGCCCGCTGACGCATACCCCCGGAGTACTGGTGGATGTACTCGTTCACCCGCTGTTCCGGCGCGGGGATGCGCATGGCCCGCAGCAGCTCCACCGCCTTGGCCTGCATGGCCGCCTTGGCCATTTTGGCGTGGTACATGAACGCTTCCCGAATCTGGAAGCCCACTGTGTACACCGGGTTCAGGGCGGTCATGGGATCCTGGAAGATCATGGCGATCTCCGCGCCCCGGATGGCCCGGATCTCAGGGCCAGAGGGATCCAGCTCGTGGAGGTGGATGTCCCCCTGGTCAGTGTGGTAGATAATCCGCCCTTCCTCAATGCGGCTCAGGGGCGGCAAAAGCCGCATGATCGCCGAAGCGGAGACACTCTTCCCGCAGCCGCTCTCCCCCACCAAACAGAGGGTGCGGCCCTTTTTCAGCTGGAAGGATACGCCCTTCACCGCTTCATTACAGCGGTTGTTGGTATAGAAATTGATGTGGAGGTTATCCACAGTCAAAATGGTATCCACGTAAACCACCTTCCTAACCCTGCTGCGTGGGATCCACCGCATCCCTCAGCCCGTCGCCGATGAAGTTGATGCTCAAAACGAAGGCGGAGATGACCAGCCCCACCGGGACCCAGATCCACCAGGCCTCCTGCAAAATGGTGAGGTCCTGGGCAGCGTTGAGAATGTTCCCCCAGGTGGGGATCTGCAGGGGTACGCCCAAGCCCAAGAAGCTCAGGGCCGTCTCCTCCAGAATGAACATGGCCGTACTCAAGGTGAGGTTGACCATGATGGGGCCCAGGGCGTTGGGCAGCATGTGTTTGTAGGCGATGAGCCCGTCGCTCAGGCCGAAGGCCTTCAGGGCCTGCACGTATTCTTCTTCCCGGATGGAAAGCATCTGGGAGCGGGTCATACGGTAGACTGAACCCCAACCGGTGATGGTGAAGATCACCAGCAGGTTCCACAGGCTCTGGCCCAAAATGGACACGAGCAGCAGGACTAAAATGATCTGCGGGAAAGACATGAAGATCTCCGAAACCCGCAGGAGGATCTTATCCAGCCAGCCGCCTTTGTAGCCGGCGTAGGTACCCAAGCTGACCCCCACCAGGGCCGCGCCCAGGGCGCCGCCAAAACCCACTAAGATGGAAATGCGCCCGCCGTAGAGCACCCGGGCAAAAACATCCCGGCCCAGTTTATCCGTGCCAAAGAGGTGTTCCCGGGAAGGGGGGCTAAGTCTCGAGCGCAGGTCGATCATGGCTGGATCGTACTTGGTGATCAGGGGAGCGAAGATGCTGGAGAGAAGAATGAGTGCAAAGACAATCAGGCCCACAACAGCCAGTTTATTCTGCAAAAACTTGCCGACCGCCCGGCTCCCCTCCCTGGACTTGAGCAGGCCCTCTTTTTCCAGCATTTTCAGGCGGTCCATTTTTCGGTTTAAGCGTGCAGCTCTGGTCCGGCTCACGTTATCACCCTACTCCAAACGAATTCTTGGGTCTAAAAGTGCAGTCAGCAAATCAACTAAGAAACTGGCCACCAAAACAGCGGTGACGCTGAACAGGGCAATCATCATCACCAGGGGCAGATTCTGCCCCCGAACCGCGGCCACAAACTCCTTGCCGATGCCCGGCCACTGGAAGATCTGTTCCACCACAACCGAGCCGCCGATCAGCATGGGCAGCCTGAAGCCCACCAGGACAACCACGGGGGTCAGGGCCACCCTAAAGCCATGCAGGAGGTTGACCCGCCACTCGGGCAGGCCCTTGCTGCGGGCGGTTTTGATGTAGTCTTTGCTCAGGGCATCCAGCATGCTGGAACGGGAATAGCGCATCACACCCGCGGTCATGGTGATGCCCAAAACCAAAGCGGGGAGAATCAGGTGCGGCAGCCGGTCTAAAAAGGTCGTATACCCGGGCATGGTGCGGCCCCCCGAGGGCAGCCAGCCCAGTTTGAAGGAAAAGATTAAGATGGAAACTAGGGCAAAGAAAAACTGCGGAATGGAAACACCGATCATACCGGCAACCGTAAGGCTCACATCCAAAATGGAACCCTTGCGCAGGGCACTGACCATGCCCAAGATGCTCCCTAGGAGCGTAGAGATGAGCAGAGCCGCCAAGGAAAGCTCCAAGGTGGCGGGCAGGCGGCTGAACACGATGTCCTTAATGGGCACACCGCTGGTTAAGCTGTAGCCGAAATCTCCCCGCAGGGCCCGGCCCAGCCAGCGCAGATAGCGGACGATGAAAGGATCGTTCAAACCCAGGGCTTCCCTGAGTTCATCCAGCCTTTCCTGGGACATGTTGGCCATGGCCTCAGGCCCGACCATGTAGGAAACCGCATCCCCGGGGGTGAGCTCCAAACCCACGAAGATCAAAAAAGTGATCACCAAAAGCATGGGGATGAGCATGAGCAGTTTGCGCAGCGTGTAGGTAAGCATAGTTACACCCTCCAGAACTCAAAAGAGGCAAGGCTGCCGGAACCCCGCAGGGCTCCGGCGGCCTTTCCATCTATTTCGCCACTAAACCCCTATTCCCTTGGGAACTTGTTGGGGTAGAACAGGCGCGTGTACCTGATATCGATGGGATACACGGTCATGTGCTCCATCTTCTCCACGGCGATGGACTCAGCCACGTTCTTGGTGAAGCCGAAGTCCAACAGGCCGGACTGGGCGTTGATGACGAAGCTGGGATCGCTTTCGCCGCTGGGATAGAGCTGGATGCGCTCGATGTTGCCCGTGCCCTCATCCCAGTAACCTTCCCACCGCACGTAGGTGGAGTAGTTGTTCATCTTCACTTCTTCAATCTTGAAGGGACCGGAGCCAACCGGTGCCTGCCAGTAGGCAGCCCGCTGGGCTTGGACCGGATCGGTATCCTCCAAGAGGTGCTTGGGCAGGGGCGGCCACTGGGAGAAGGTGAGCAGAGCGTTGGGATCAACGGTGGCGAACTTGAAGGTGATCTTCCGGCCGTCGATTTCAATGCCGCTGATGCCTTCGGCGGCACCGCTCATGAACTCCTCGTAGCCTTCCAGGGAGGAGTAGGTCTGGGCTGCCACGGCGTTGAGCTGAGGCACCCGGGCAGAGTATTCCACCGTGAACTTCACATCGTCAGCGGTAATAGGCGTGCCGTCGTGCCAGTAGATGTTGTCCCGCAGTACGAACTCGATGGTCAGACCATCTTCGCTTACCCAATACTCCTCGGCCAGCTGGCCCTTGTAGGGGGTGAGGTTCTCGTCGGTCACCACCAGGCGGTCGAAGAGGAACTTCTGGGTCATGTACAGCGCCGGGTTGGTGAACACGGTTTCGAAGAACTCCACAGGGCCGCCGGAGGAATACAGGGTGTAGTTCCCCTGGCTGTCGGGGGTGATGTCCCAATCGATGATGCGCCAGTCATAGAAGAACTGCATGTTGCCCAGGGGCGCACCTTTGCGGTCGAGCCTGTCGCTCTCCACTACAAACTGCTGTTGATGGTAGAGGGGGATGGCAAACAGGGTCTCGTTCTCGTATTTCTGCAGCTCATGGAAGGCCTTTTTCTGCTCTTCGATGTCCGCAACCCAGGTGGCTTTGATCAGTTCGTCCAGATGGGGGTCGGTTGGTGTATGGGAGTTGCTGGCCGCACCACCCATGAAGCGGTTGTAGTACTCATGCATGCTCAGGGCTGCGATGGCCGCGTAAGCCAGATCCCAGTCCACGGCGGATGGGCCGTTAACGGGGTCAGCCGGGGGCGACCAGAGCAAGGTGGCCAGGTCGCCTTCGAGCTTGCGGGCGTTCATCTTGATGCCCACCTGCTCCAGGTAGACCTGGATGGCGGCCATGAGGTCCACTGTCTCCTGGTCGCCGTAGTAGTAAACCACATCTAACACAGTATTGGGATCCCAGTTGGCCTCTTTCAGAAGCTGTCTGGCCTTTTCTGGGTTGTATTCATAGCGGTTCAAGCCTTCAGCTTTCCACTCGCCATCGGGGGTGAGGCTGTTGGCGGAAGCTGCCCGGCCCTCCATGAGGGTTTCAATGAGGGCTTCCATATCAATGGCGTAGCGGATGGCCTGGCGGACACGGGGATCAGCCAGGGGGCTGGGCTTAGCAGCGAAACCTGTGGCTGCGAACCCAAAGGCAATGACCAAGGTGAGAAAGATGATGCTCAGTCTTTTCACGTTCATTCCTCCTTCGACATATGCGCCAGCTCAGTGCTCGTCCTCCAACGCAGATAGAGTGTCTTCCCTTCCCATACCACCTCCGCAGGAGCCTAATCTTGAGGCTGACTTGTACTGAGTGCAGACTTCTACACTTGGTGGCAAATTCCTTCACGCAATACACGAAAAATTGGATTTTCATTTCATACCATCTGTAGCTGGGCAAATAGTTAGGAGGAACTCTCCAATTCTTGTGGAATACATAATGCTGGAAACGTGAATTTCACAACAGACTGCAAAGGGGGAGCCCGATGGCTAAAGAAATGAACGTGAGTTCGGGGGGACTGGCCCGCATCCGCAGTGCCTACCCTTCCCTCACGCCCACGGAGAAGAAGGTGGCCGACTACTGTTTGGAAAAACCGGAGGAAATTATCTACCTTTCCGTCACGCAGTTGGGGGAACGCTGCGGGGTGGGTGAAGCCACCATTATCCGGTTTTCCCAAGCGGTGGGTTTTTCCGGCTACCAGGCCTTGAAATTGAGTCTCGCCCTGGAGCTGGCCACCAGGCAGGAAAGCGCACCCTGCGGCACCCTGGCCCCCGGTGATTCCATGGAGGCCCTCATTGAAAAGATCACGGCCATGAACGCCAGCGCGCTCCAGGACACCTCCCGAATGGTCCATCCCCAGACCCTGGAACGGGCGGTGGAGGCCATGATCCAAGCTAAGCGCCTGTTCTTTTTGGGGGTGGGCACCTCGGGGCTCACCGCGCTGGACGCCCAGAGCAAGTTCCTGAGAATCGGCATGTTGGCCCATGCCTTCGCCGATGCCCACCACCAGATTATGGCCATGGCCCACGTGGATGAAGAAGATGTGTGCGTAGGCTTTTCCCATTCCGGGAGCACGAAAGACACGGTGGACTGCATGCGCCTGGCCAAAGAGAACGGGGCCTTCACCATTGCCGTAACCGATGTGGTGAAATCGCCCATCACTGAGGTTTCCGACGTAGTGCTCCTCACCAGTTCCGCCGAGGATCCCCTCCAGGGAGGCTCCCTCCGCTCCAAGCTGGCCCAGGTGCACATGATCGACCTGCTGTACACAGGGGTGGCCCACCGCCTGGGCGAAGCCGTGGTGGAACTGAAGAAGAGGACCGCGCTGTCGGTGGTAGACAAGTTGTACTGATCGGTCACAAGTGGCTGGAAACGGGGCCAAGTGGCGGTTGACATCCGCTGCCGGCATTGATAAAATGGGGCTGATATGCAAAGGCTGTGAACAGGAGTAGTATGGAGGGTTTCCAGAGAGCTGCTGGGTGGTGTGAAGCAGCACAAATCCTTCCAGAACTCGCCTGGGAGCTGCTGGTGCGATAGGTAGTGCCAGACGGTCATTCCGTTACCATGCTCGAGTGGATCGGCCCTTTGGCGCGATCAATTAGAGTGGTACCGCGGACATCTTTCGTCTCTAAGGAGAGGAAAGATTTTTTTAGTTCTAGAGATCAGGAATGGAGGAAGAAACAGGATGGCCCGCTACAACTTTCGAGCCGTGGAGAAGAAGTGGCAGGAGATCTGGGAAGAAAAGCAGATCTTCAAGACCAGTAATGATTTCAGTAAACCCAAATATTACGCTTTGGTAGAGTTTCCCTACCCTTCCGGCGAAGGACTGCATGTCGGCCATCCCAGGCCCTATACAGCCCTGGATGTGGTGGCCCGCAAACGCCGTTTGGAAGGGTACAATGTCCTCTTCCCCATGGGCTGGGATGCCTTCGGCCTGCCCACCGAGAACTACGCCATTCAAACCAAGATCCACCCCGCGGTGATCACCGAGCGCAACATCAACCGCTTCCGGGAGCAGCTCAAATCCTTAGGTTTTTCCTTTGACTGGTCCCGGGAGGTGAACACCACAGATCCCGCCTACTTCAAGTGGACCCAGTGGATCTTCTTGAAGCTGTTTGAACACGGCCTAGCCTATAAAAAAGAAATGCCCATCAACTGGTGCCCCCGCTGCAAGATCGGCCTGGCCAATGAGGAAGTGGTGGACGGCAAGTGCGAGCGCTGCAGCCACCAGGTGGAAACCCGGGTCAAGAACCAGTGGATGCTGAAGATCACCGCTTACGCCGAGCGGCTCATCAACGATCTGGAGCTGGTGGACTACATCGAGCGCGTCAAGGTGCAGCAGCGCAACTGGATCGGCCGCTCAGAAGGGGCGGATGTGATCTTTAAGATCAAGGACACAGAGGAAACCCTCACCGTCTTCACCACCAGGCCCGACACTTTGTTTGGCGCCACCTACATGGTGATCTCACCGGAGCATCCGGTCCTGGAAAAGCTTAAGGACCGCATCACCAATGTCCCGGAAATCGCCGCCTACCAGGAGCAGGCCCGCAAAAAGTCGGAGTTTGAGCGTTCCCAGCTGGTGCGGGAGAAAACCGGCGTGCCTGTGGAGGGGCTGAAGGCCATCAATCCGGTGAACGGGATGGAAATCCCCATCTGGGTTTCCGATTATGTGCTCATGACCTACGGTACCGGGGCCATCATGGCTGTGCCCGGCCACGACCAAAGGGACTGGGAGTTCGCGGTGAAGTTTGGGCTGCCCATCGTGGAAGTGGTGGCAGGCGGCGACATCACCAAGGAAGCCTACACCGACATCGACGAGGGAGTTATGGTCAACTCCGGGTTCCTGGATGGACTGGATGTGAAATCCGCCCAGAAGAAGATCATCGCCTGGCTCCAGGAAAAGGGCCTGGGCGTGCCCAAGGTCAACTACAAACTGCGGGACTGGGTCTTTTCCCGCCAGCGCTACTGGGGAGAGCCCATTCCTTTAGTGCACTGCGAGAAGTGCGGCTGGGTACCGGTGCCCGAAGAAGAACTTCCCGTGCGCCTGCCCCAGGTGGCCAACTACGAGCCCACCGATACCGGCGAATCGCCGCTGGCTAAGATCAGGCACTGGGTGGAAACCACCTGCCCCAAGTGCGGAGGTTACGCCGAGCGGGAGACGGACACCATGCCCCAGTGGGCCGGTTCGTCCTGGTACTTCCTGCGCTACTGCGATCCCCACAATGATCAGGCACTGGCCAGCAAAGAAGCCCTGGACTACTGGCTGCCCGTGGATTGGTATAACGGCGGTATGGAGCACACCACCTTGCACCTGCTCTACTCCCGCTTCTGGCACAAGTTCCTCTACGATATCGGGGTTGTGCCCGGGCCCGAGCCCTACGCCAAGCGCACCTCCCACGGGATGATCCTGGGGGAAAACAACGAAAAGATGTCCAAATCCCGGGGCAATGTGATCAACCCCGATGATGTGGTGGCGGAATACGGTGCAGACACCCTGCGCCTCTATGAGATGTTCATCGGCGACTTCGAAAAGAGCGTGCCCTGGAGCACCGAGGGGGTCAGGGGCTGCAAGCGCTTTTTGGACCGGGTCTGGAAGCTCATGGATATGGTTATCCCCGGCGAGGCCTACCGGCCCGAACTGGAAGCGAAAATGCACCAGACCATCAAGAAGGTGAGCCAGGACTACGAGAGCCTCAAGTTCAACACGGCCATCGCCGCCCTGATGACCCTGCTCAACGATGTGTACCATACCGGCTCCATCAATGAAGCGGAGCTGAAAACCTTCCTGATCCTGCTCAACCCGGTGGCGCCCCACATCACCGAAGAGATCTGGGAGCGGCTCAAGTTTGGCGGCATGCTCAACGAGCAGAGCTGGCCCACCTGGGATGAGGCCAAGACGGTGGAGAAAACGGTGGAGATCGGCGTGCAGGTCAACGGCAAGCTGCGGGGCACCATCGAGGTGAACGTGGACGACCCGCAGGAAGCCGCCAGGGAAAAGGCCCTGGCCAACGAGGCCGTCCAGAGGGCCTTGGATGGCAAGACCATCGTGAAGGAAATCTACGTACCCGGCCGGATCTACAACATCGTGGTCAAGTAACAGGAACAGGAAACAGGATGGGAAATAGAAGCGGCCTGCGCGGCCGCTTCTTTTGTCAAACACCACATGAGCGGGGTGGTTTCCATGGATTTCTGCACAGCGGGGAGCATTCCCCGGACCAAGCTGGCGGAGTTTTTCCGGCGGCGCTGGGGCAGCACCAAAATGGTCATCGCCAGCGGCATCTATGAATGCACCGAGCTGGCTGGTTTTGGTGTGCTGGATGAAGAGGGGGAGATCGTCGGCCTGATCACCTATGTGCTGCGGGGAGATGAGTGCGAAGTCACTTCCCTGGACAGCCTGAGGGAGAGGCAAGGCCTGGGCACGGCGCTTTTGGAGAAAGTGGAGCAGGTGGCCCTGGAAAACGGCTGCCGGGTTTTGCGGCTGACCACCACCAACGACAACCTGCCGGCCTTAAGGTTCTACCAAAAGCGGGGCTTTGTCCTCCACCGCCTGCTGCCTGGAGCGGTGGAGCGCTCCCGGGAGATTAAGCCCGAGATACCTCTTCTTGGCGTGGATGGTATCCCCATCAGGGATGAAATCGAACTGGTGAAGATCCTGAAGTAAGAAGAAAGTCGCCGCCTAGGCCCTTAAGTCAAGGCACGCTTACTTTAGCGCTTACAAAAGACCGCTCGAGGCGGTCTTTTGCGCGTGCTTAATCCAGGAAGTCAGTGAGGCGGTCGAACTGCGTGATCACTTTGTATGCACCATCCCCTACGGTGGACACCAGCACTGCGCCATCTATACTGGTAATCAAGGTCTCCGCGCCTAGGCGGCGGTAGTTGCGGTAGATGCGCAGGTCAGCGATGGCATCGTGCATCATCACCACCACTTGGGGGTTCACCGCCTCCCGGAAGGGCTTACTGGAGGAGGTGGAAGCGCCGTGGTGGGGGGCTTTTAGCACATCCGCCTGCAGGTAGTCGCCGTAGCGGCCCACGATCTCCCGCTCGGCAGCGGTGTAGGTGTCCCCGGGGAACAGGAAGGTGGAGTCTTGGTAGGTGAGCTTCAGCACCAGCGAGCGGTTGTTGATGAACTGGGTGCTGCCCTCGGGGTAGCCTTGGTAATACTCTATGTCCTTCGGCGGATGCAGTACCTCCACCAGCACATGCTCCCCGAACTGGAAGCTGTCGCCCTCCGCTAAGATGATCTGGGGCGTGTTGGTCCGCTCAAGGACTTCCATGTAGTTTCTGTAGTGGGAAGTGGGGTACTCCAGTTCAGAGGTGTACACCGCTCCGATTTCGTAGTTGGAGAGCAGCTGAGCAAAACTGCCGATGTGGTCCACATGGGGATGGGAAGCCACCAGGTAGTCGATGCGGGTCATCCCCAAGGCCTGCAGGGCCCTATCCACGTCCGGGAAAGTGCTGGGGTTTCCGGCATCGATCACCATCACCTGGCCATCTGGCGAGGTGAGGATGGTGCAGTCGCCGCTTTTGTCATCGCTGCGGGTGACGAGCTGCAGAAAGCGTGCCGTGAGCCTGCCCGCATCCTGCGATGCATCGAAGATCAGATCGTACCTGTCGGCCCGTTCTTCTGCCAGCGCGGCAAAGGATAGAACGAGCACCAACGCCCAGGCTAAAAGGGCCACTCTTTTTCTCATTATCTCTGAACCTCCCGCTCCCCTTGGGTACTGTTATTTCATCGCGGCCTTGCTCATGCTTGTCGAGGGAAAAAGCTATGCCCTGGAGCTTGCATCCGCAAACATAGATCTCTCCGGGGAGTGGAAATACAAAGTGGGCTGCCGGATGGAGCCACTGCCCCCATCCATTCTTGTCCATCATAAACCCAGCGGCATGTACAACGCCATGATTGCGCCGCTGCGGGGATGCGCCCTGCGCGGGGTTCTCTGGTATCAAGGGGAAGCCAACGCCCGTGCCCCGGAAAACTA
>NZ_JBHGXH010000224.1:0-2364 GCF_041936445.1 Candidatus Darwinibacter acetoxidans
CAGTTCACGGACAGGATCGGCCCGGCTGCCCAGCAAGGCCAGTAAACCCGCAGCAGCCTCTTCACCCTTTTCCAGAGCCCGGATAAGATGGTGGACCATCTCCCAAACAGTCAAACGAGGATCCTCCAGCGGGTTCCACTCTTCGGGAAGCTCTTCCGGGCGGAATAGGCGCACCCGCCCTCCCTTGGAGAGCAGAACACCGGCATCGGCCAGGCTTGAAATACTGGTATTCTTGGCCTTGGAGAGGGTTTCGGCAATGCCAAAATCTCCTTCCTCAAATCCAAACTGCTCAAACCAGGCTACCGCCCAGCGGGTATCGGCATCGAAGTCCCCTTCCTGCTCGGCCAGAACTTCGTCAAGGGTCTCATTGATCAGGGCGAGGGCTTCCCGCACGCTCAGCGGATTGCCCCGGACATCAATCACCTTTGCATAGCGGGTGTATATGGCCATCCCAGGCCCGATCGCCGCCTGCGCCAGGTCTACCGGGGCTATGTTGCTGCGCTGCAGGTGATCGAGGGCTACCGGCAGTTCATTTTTAAGCGCACTTACAAACTCGCGGCGGGTGGCCACAGGTGCATCACCTGCCCGTGGCCGGCAGACAAGGACTATGCTGGAAGCAAGGGCACTGACGTTTTTCTTGAGATTCCCTGTATATTCCGTCCTTATCGGCCAGGTTCCGGTTATGGCAAACCCGGCACGAATTACTGCTTCAAGAAAGGTTTCCCACCCGGTACTGGCAGTACCCTCGTGATCCGTAGTTTCAGACTGTCTGAAAGCGTAGTATATAGTCACGGGAAAAGCCGGGTGAGTTCGCCCGGCAAGTTGACGCATCGCTTTGATCATACCGTCAAGAAAAAATTTTTCAGCCTTTTCCGCGCTATTGTGACGGTATCTACTCGCTACCAGCTCATCAGCCTTGGGAACTTCAAGCGTGGCAAAAAGATCCGGGAAAACTGGTTTTTGTGAATGGCGCAACCAGATGTAAAAGAAATCAGAGAGATCAGAATAACAGATGTTGTCGTAATATGGAGGATCAGTGGATATAAGCTTATCGCTCGAAAGATCTTGCTTTTTTGCATCCTGTTGTAGCCCATGCCCAGGCACTTGAGGCAGCAGTATTTCAATAAACTTCACTGGGTAATCAAGCTGACGGAGCCAGTTGCCACTTGAATTGCTAAAAAGATTAGATTCACAAAAATCCCATGTCATTGGCAGGGCCTGTCTCCCAAAGGCTTGTTGAATATTTTCTCTCATACCATCCCAAAACGATATAGTAGAACAGCGGTTAGCTTGTCTACTAACAGTAAGTGCAAGGTAGGTACTCACCGCCTCTGCGTACGCCATCGCTCCAGCACCACCAGATGCCAGTTTCTTGCCGTCGTCAGGGAAACCAGCCGCAACCGTATCGCGCCTGATAAGCTCACGTGCTTCCTCTACCAGGTCGGAAAATGTCGTCAGCGCCACAAGCTGGCGATCGGTAAAGATGTCGGCAAAAGTATTCATCCCGTATAGCGGAAGCTGATCCCGGCATTTCCCAACCAGTTCGTTTTCCGGCTTCCAGCTAGACCTCGCCTTCCGGGCTATCTCTTCATGCTCCGGCAAGGGCGGCAGGTAAACGCGCCCATTATCGCCCTCGGCGACAATGGCCATTAGCCGGGCACCCATTCTTCCGGCCATACTTTCAGCTTTAATGTAATCACCGGTAATCGGTGAACCCGACATCAGGCACTGAAAGTTTGCTCCCCGCGAAAGCTTGGTCCCGTTTCTGGCGGCCTTGGGATCTGGGGGCGGCCCCACCTTCACAGTGAAGGTGTAGCCGCCTGCTTTGATCACCGGTTCGACATAGGCCTCTTTGCCCTTCCTGGTCGAGAGCATGAAGGTGGAGACAAGGGGCACATCCACACCGGCAAAGGCCGGGTTCGGGCTTTTCACCGTGCGGGCCCAGAGCCAGGCTATCACAGTGAGCGAACGGCCCACGTAGGGTTTCAGGTCGGGCCTCTCCGCGGCCATCTCTGCGGTAATCTTAACCTTCGGGTAGAGATGGCCGATGCGCTTTTCAGCCTCATCGCGCATCCATTGCCCGTAGTACCGCACATCCTCGGATAGGCCCTGTGCGCCCTGCCATGCATCTTTAGCCTCGATCTGCTTACCGTTTGTCACCGGCCTTACCGGCGGCCGGTTCGCAAACTTAGGCGGGATCTCGATCATGGCCTTGTTGATCAGCACCGCCACCGGGTTGAGATCGCTGGCGTAGGCTTCCAGGCCCAGGCGCTGCGCCTCCAGGGGGAGTGAGCCGCCTCCGGCAAAGGGGTCATGGAAGGCGGGCAGATTGTGGCGGTCAAACAGCTCCCTGGCACGCGGATG
>NZ_JBHGXH010000225.1:0-25349 GCF_041936445.1 Candidatus Darwinibacter acetoxidans
GGAGCCACTGCCCCCATCCATTCTTGTCCATCATAAACCCAGCGGCATGTACAACGCCATGATTGCGCCGCTGCGGGGATGCGCCCTGCGCGGGGTTCTCTGGTATCAAGGGGAAGCCAACGCCCGTGCCCCGGAAAACTACGGAAAACTCTTCCGGGAACTGATTGCCAGCTGGCGCCGGCACTTTGGCGACGCCAAGTTGCCGTTCCTCTTTGTGCAGCTGCCCAATTACGATACCACTCTAGAAGATCTCCCCCCCGGGAACTGGGCTTTGGTGCGGGAGGCACAGCTGCAGACCTTACAGGTTCCCCATACCGCCATGGCGGTGGCCATCGATGTGGGAGAAGCAAATGATCTCCATCCCCAAAACAAGAGGGATGTCGCCTTGAGGCTGTTCTTGGCGGCCCGGCGCTTGGTTTTTGGCGAACCCGTGGCGGCCCAGGGTCCCCTTTATGCACGCATGGAACGGGAAAACGGCGCCTTAAAGGTCTTTTTCACTGGTGTGGAAGGCGGTCTTAGAGCCAAGGGTGGGGAGCTGAAGTGGTTTGAGGTGTGCGGTGCCGATGGAGTGTTTCACCCTGCCCGGGCCGGGATCCAAGGGGAGGCGGTCAGAGTGTGGAGCGAATCGGTGCCCGATCCGCGGGGTGTGCGCTATGCCTGGCACGATAATCCCGAGGGAGCCAACCTTTACAACGCCAAAGGACTGCCCGCATCGCCCTTCAGGGCGAGACTAGCAGAGGATACAGGTCCAGCCTAAGGATGCTCATTACCCGCTACCCTATTCCCGCAGGAACCCCGCTTCGATGGCCTTCTGCAGGAAACCCTCCACCACCTGGCCCAAAGCTGGGGAGATTTCCCCCACCGGCGCCAGGCGCCGGCGCACCTGCTCCGCCGGAACATTGTGCATGCGCCAGGTGCCCCCTTCAGTGACGTAGTTGAGCAGAAAGGGCTGGAGGCGGTCCAGGCAGGCTGCGAACCTGGCTTCCGGGGTGGACCTGGCTTCAAACTCCTCCCAGAGGGCGCGCAGCTCCTGCCCCTGATCCCGGGGGAGCAGGTTGTAGAGGCGCTCAGCCGCCGCCCTTTCCCGCTCCTCTTTCCCTTCGCCGGCTGCGGGATCGTAGCAGAAGGCATCCCCCGCATCGATTTCCACCAGATCATGGAGGAGCACCATCTTGACCACCTTGAGCAGGTCCACGGGCTCCGGCATGTACTCCGCGAGGAGCACCGCCATGACCGCCAGGTGCCAGGAATGCTCCGCATCGTTTTCCCGGCGGGAGCCATCGGCCACCAGGTTCTGGCGGTAGATGTTTTTCAACTTGTCGATTTCCAAGAGGAACTCGATCTGCTGGGCTAAACGTTCCGGTAAATGTTCCATTTTCCTCTCCTATCCCCTGCGGGCATACCACTGGCGGGGAATGGGTTCCCGGTCTAAAAAGAGATCTGGGTTGCGCCGCAGAAACTCCATGGTCAGATCCACCATGGGTGCCACATCGATCAGGATGCTCTCCGCATCGCCTATCCTCCCCCGCACAGCAATCCCCAGGGCCAACAGGGGCTCTTCTAATTTATCGTAGTTGTCGGAGATGCCGCGGATGGGTGCGCGGTGGCGGCGCATGGGCCTATCCAGCAGGCGCCCATCGGGAGTGCGGATCTTCAGGGGCTGGTGGTGCTCCGTGAGGCGGCGGGGCACCTTGGCCCACTCTTCCACCCCGTGAATCAGGGTGTTGCGGGTTAAGGGAACCCCCAAAAAGAGCACCTTAGCCCGGCGATCGTAGAGCTTACCGTAGCAGCCCTCCCGGGGGCAGGGGGTGTCGAACTGCTCTTCGCCGGAAGCAAACTCCCGGGCGTCCCTGCCTAGGGCCGCCACGGAATGGGTGGGATGCCAGGAGCGCACAACGCCTGGGCGCTTGCGGAACAGGTTGGTCAAAAGCCCCACACAGGAGGGTTCGTTTTCCACATCAAAGATGTTGTACTCCGCGTTGATCTGGGCCCAGGTATGGGTGGGCAGCACCAGAAGCCCCTCCGCTAGATACTCGGAGAAGGCATCCAGCACCGCATCTGCTCCCCCCTCCACCGGGCCTATGGCCTTCATGGATGAGTGGACGAGCAGCGTGTCCTGGGGCAAAACCCCCAGCTGCTCCAGGTGTTTTTTGAGATCAGCTTTCCTGTACATCCTCCACCACACGGGCAAATTCTTCTAGGTAAGGGCGGTAGTCATCGGGATCGGCCAGGATAAACTCCAAAGCCACCACGCCCTGGTAAGAGGCCTGCTCTAAGGCCCGGATTACCCGTTTGTAATCGATGCTGCCCTGGCCCAGGGGCAGGTGCTCATCGACGGTTCCAGAGTTGTCGTGGAGATGGACGTGGACAATTCTCTCAGAAAGCCGGTGCACAAAGCTCAGGGGGTCGTAACCGGAAACCACTGCATGGCCCACATCCAAGGTGATCCCCACGTTAGGCCGGCCTATTTTCCCCACCAGCCCCGCAACCTCCTCCGGGCTGCGGTAGAGCTCGTGGGGGTAAACCAGATTCTCCAAGCCAAGTATGAGATCGGCAGCTCCGTCCGCGAGCTTGCGGACCGACTCGATCAACAGCTCTTCCTGCTGGACCAGCTCCGCCTGGATGGGCGGGGATTTGGTCTCCTGGGACCACTTCCCCCCGGGCATGGCCAGCATCCCCGGGGAAGCGTGGAGGGCCACCGCCGACGCTCCAATCTCCCTGGCAAACTCCAAGGCAGCTTGCACGTCCTCAAGCGAAGCCTGCCTGATCCGGCGGTTAATGCTGCCCAGGTTGATGTCGGTTATGGGGGCATGGAGGGTAAAACTCGCCTGGAGCTCGTCTTTGATGCGCTCGATGTTAGCCCTGTACCTTTTGAACTCTTCCGGGTCGTAATGGGACTCCCCGCCCGTGATCTCAAAGCCGTGCAGGCCCGCCTTCAAAGCCCGCTTTGCGTACTGGAAATCGTGCTGCGGCTTAAACCAACCATGGAACTTCATAGATGACTCCTTCCTAGGAATGCACGATCGTGCACTAATACAGGTAATCAGCAAACCGATCTGGATCCTCCACGTCAAACTCCAAGGTGATGGCCCCCTGGTAGCCCAGCTGCTTCAAGGTCTGGATCAGGCCCACGTAGTCAATGACACCCTGGCCCAGGGGCAGGTGTTCATCGGTTTCCCCGTGGTTGTCGTGGAGATGGACGTGGAAGAGCTCGTCGAAGAGCAGGTGCACATAGTCAAGGGGATTGTGCCCCGCGATCACGGCATGCCCCACATCCAAAGTGATGCCCACATTGGAACGGTTCACCTTGCGCACCAGCTCCTGCAGCTCCTGGGGGCTGCGGTAGATCTCGTGGGGGAAAACTAAGTTCTCCAGGCAGATGAGTAGATCCGGGGCGAAGTCCGCCAGATCCTTAAGGGCCCGGATGGTCAGCTCCTCCTGCTCAGCCAGCCCCCCTCGCATCTGGGGCGTTTGGGTTTCCCGGGACCATTTCCCCTCCGGCATGGCCAGAAGGCCCGGCGCTGCGTGGACAACCACCGCCGTGGCCCCCACCTCCCTGGCGAACTCCAGACTTTCCTTTACCTCTTGCATGGACAGTGCCCTGATCTTCGGGTTGATGCTGCCCAGGTTAATGTCGATGATGGGGGCATGCACGGACAAACCTGCCTGCAGTTCTTCCCTAATCCGCCTGATGTTCTCCTTGTACCGCTCAACAAGTTCCCGCGGAAACTGGGAAACCCAGCCGTACAGTTCAAACCCGGCCAAACCCGCCTTTACCGCCCGCTCCGCATAGGCGAAATCGTGCTCCGGCCGGAACAAGCCGTGGTACCTCATGGGCTTCTCCTCTCTAGGGCCGCACAATGCGCCCAGCAGCCATTTGACTCTGCACAATCTCATACATATTAGTCACAGCGCCCACACCAAGCTGCTCTGTGAGGTTAAAGAAGTTGAGGCAGGTGCCGCAGCTGAGGATCTCCACCCCCCGCTCCGCCAGTTTGCGCAGATCGCCGAGGGTATCAGCCCCTTCCACCGCCAGTTTGACGCCGGAGTTGTAGAGCAGCACCTTGGCAGGAAGCTCTTCCAGCTCAGTTAGGGCGTAGATAAAGGACTTCATGAGCACTCGCCCCAGCTCCGAATCGCCTGTGCCCATCTGGTCGCTGCCCAGCACCACAACTGTGGGCCCGGCAGAGGGCCTCTGCGGCTGGGCTTCCCCTTCCCTGGGCGCAGCTCCCCCTTCAACAGCGATCAAGATGGCGTGCCGATCGGGGCCATAGCTTCGCACTTCATAGCCCAGCCCCAGCTGCCTGGCCATCTTCTCTAAATTCTGCACCGCTATGGTGTTATCCACGATCACTTCCAGCGTACCCGCTTCCAGATCCTTTAAAGCCCTTTTGGCCTCCAAAACAGGCAGGGGGCAGCGCAGGCCCGTGGCATCTATGGTCTTTTTCATCGCACCACAATCTCCTTTACATCCCGGTCCACAATCTCCCCAACAACGGCGGCAGGTAAACCCGCGCCCTTCAGCTCCGCCACCAAATCCTGGGCCGCGGCCCTGGGCACGCTCACCAAGAGGCCCCCGGAAGTTTGGGGATCGAAGAGCACTTCTTCCCGGCTGAAGGGGACATCCGGGCCGAAGTGGACATGGTCCTCCAAGAAGTTACGGTTGCGCTGCGCGGCGCCGGTGATCAAAAACTCATCGGCGTAGGCCAGCGCCTCAGGGATCACCGGCACTTCAGTGCTGAAGATCACCGCATGGCGCTCCCCGCCCAGCATTTCATGGAGATGGCCCAGAAAGCCAAACCCGGTCACATCGGTGCAGGCATGCACCGGGTATTTTTTGATCACCTCCGCCGCGTATTTGTTCAACATAGCCATGGACGCCACCGCCTGCTCCATGGCTTCCGGCGAAGCTTCCCCCACCCGGCCCGCGGCACAGATAATGCCCACACCCAGGGGCTTAGTCAAAATGAGCAGGTCGCCCACCTGGCAGCCCCTGTTGGTGTAGATCCTGTCGGGATGGACGATACCCGTCACCGACAACCCGTATTTCACATCCTGATCCTCTATACTGTGGCCGCCCGCGAGGACAGCTCCGGCCTCCAAGACCTTTTCACTGCCCCCCTGGAGGATGCGGCTTAGGATCTCCAGGTCCATCTTTTCCGGGAAGCAGACAATGTTCAACGCCGTCTTGGGCTCTCCCCCCATGGCCCAGATATCGCTGAGGGCGTTGGCCGCGGCGATCTGGCCGAAGAGGTAAGGGTCATCCACCATGGGCGGAAAGAAGTCCAAGGTGTGCACCAGGGCCAAATCGGCGCTGAGCCGGTACACCGCGGCATCGTCCGACTTGTCGAAACCCACCAGGAAATCAGGGTCCTCCACCTTCGGCAGCCCCGCCAGGATACTCGCCAGGACCTCCGGTCCCATTTTCGCCGTTCAGCCTCCGCCGGCGCAGAACACTAATTTTTCCGCCACGGTCCTCACCTCTCTAGTTCCACAACCTGATCGTAACGCAAAGCCAACTCCTGGGCCTTCTCCAGGAGGAGCTCCCGGTCCTCCGGTTCGGCCAGCCAGGCCAAACCGCAGTGGGCGCTGATCACAGCCGGCATGGGGATCAACCGGCCAGGCAGGCCCTCCTGCTTGCAGGCCCGTTCCCAGGCCATGGCTTGGGTTGTAGTCTGGAATGTAATCACAACCTGCCGCCTTTTACCCACACTACTGACCTCCGTACTCCTGCGCAATCCTCTGCAGGGCTTCCACCGCTACATCTATCTCTGCTTCGGTATTGACATGGGAAAAACTGAAGCGCACCGCGCCCCGCTCCTCGGTGCCCAGGGCCCTGTGGAGCAGGGGAGCGCAGTGCCCCCCGGAGCGGGTGCAGATGCCCTCCTGGGCCAAGAGCCCGCTCACCAAGCTGGCCTCAAGCCCCGGGAGGTTCAAGGTCACAATGGGCAGGCGCTCCGGTGCGGAAAAATCGCCGTAAAGCTCCACCCCGGGAATCTCCTGCACCCGCTGGTGAAAATAGCGGGTGAGCTGGGCTTCCCTCTGCCGGATCCTTTCTAAACCGAGCGACTGCACCCAGGCAATCCCTGCCGCGAGGCCAGCGATCCCCGGGGTGTTCAGCGTCCCCGCTTCCAAAGCCTCCGGCATCTCCCGGGGATGTTCCCGGGCAAAGGTCTGGGTGCCGCTGCCCCCCACCTTTAAGGGCTTGAGCTGGAGCCCCGGCCGGATATAGATGCCCCCTGTGCCCTGGGGCCCGTAGAGGGCCTTATGACCTGTAAAACAGAGCACATCGATGGGCTGGCGAGTTAAGTTGTAGGGATACCAGCCCGCCGTCTGGGCCGCATCCAGGATCAAAATCAGTTCATGCTCCCGGCAGAAACCCATGACGTGGTCAAGATCCAAGAGATTGCCGGTGAGGTTGGACCCGTGGGTAACCACCACCGCCTTGGTCCCGGGCCGGAGCGAGATCTTCAACTGGTCCAGATCAACCACGCCCCGGCGGTCCACCGGCACGATGGTGAGATCCACCCCGCGGCGCTCCAAAAGAAAGAGGGGCCTGAGCACCGAGTTGTGCTCCTGGGCTGTGGTGATCACATGATCGCCAGGTTCCAAAAGCCCAAAGAGGGCTAGGTTTAGACTCTCAGTGGCGTTGGCGGTGAAGGCTATGCGGCTGGGATCAGCCGCGCCGAAAAACTCCGCGGCGGTGAGCCTGGCCTGGAAAACCAACCTGCTCGCCGCCAGGCTCAGCTCATGACCTCCCCGCGCGCTGCTGCCCGCGCTGCGCAGGGCCCTAACTACCGCCTCCACCACTTCCCCTGGTTTGGGGAAAGATGTGGCCGCCTGGTCCAGGTAAATCATGGGCATTGCTCCTTCTGCGTCGATCCTACCACACCGCCACCGTTCCGTCCACACGGCTCTCTGTGCCGCCAAGGAGCACATCCCCTGCCCGCAATATGATCTGGCCCCGGCCGTAGCCGGTGTTTTCCTCGGTTACGGTGACCTCGTGGCCCAAAGCGGCCAGCTCCTCCACAACTTCTTGGGGCACCGTCTTTTCCAGGTGCACTTTGTTGCCTCGGATCCACTGGAAGCGGGGAGCATCCAACGCAGCCTGGGGGTTGTGCCCGAAGCGCACGAGATTGAGCACCACCTGCACATGGCCCTGGGGCTGCATGAAGCCTCCCATGACCCCAAAGGGGCCCAGGGGTTTTCCTGCCGCGGTGAGAAAGCCTGGAATAATGGTGTGGTAAGGCCGTTTCCCCGGGGCCAAGCAGTTGATGTGCTGGGGATCGAAGGAGAAGTTGTGCCCCCTGTTGTGCAGGGCAATGCCTGTGCCCGGGACCACCAGGCCTGAACCAAAGCCCATGTAGTTGCTCTGGATCAGGGAAACCATGTTGCCCTCACCATCCGCGGCGCACAGGTAGACTGTGCCGCCCTTAACCTCTGGAGAAGGCGGCGGCAGCAGGGCCTTTTCCTGAATCAGCTGGCGCTTTTCCCGGGCCCAGTCCTCGGAGAGCAGGTACTCAGGGGAAACCTGCATGTGCCGGGGATCGGTCACGGAGCGCTGGGCCTCGGCAAAGGCCAGTTTCAAAGCCTCGATCTGCAGATGGTAAGCCCGGGCAGTCAGCTTCTCTTCCGGTCCCAAGTCAAAACCCCGCAGGATATTGAGGGCCATGAGGGCCACAATGCCCTGGCCGTTGGGGGGGATCTCCCAGACTTCCACCGGGCCGAATTTGGTGCCGATGGGCTCCACCCATTCCGGCTTGAAGGCGGCTAAATCCTCTGCCCTGAGATAACCGCCGTGCTGCCTGGAAAAGGCATCGATTTTTTCCGCCAGCTCACCGCGGTAGAAAGCCTCCCCGTTGGTTTCGGCAATGAGGCGCAGGGTCCTGGCGTGATCCGGCAGGCGCACCAGCTCCCCGGCCCGGGGCGCCCGTCCTCCGGGGGCAAAGGTGCTGAACCAGGCCCGAAACTCTTCTCCCTTGAGGTTCTGTTTGTAGATCTCCCAGGCCCGGTTCCACTGGCGGCTCAGGATGGACGAAACGGGGTAGCCCTGTTCCGCGTACTCCACCGCCGGAGCAAAGACCTGGCTTAAGGGAAGCCGTCCGAAGCGCTCCGCCAAGGCCGCCCAGGCGGCCGGCGCCCCCGGCACATTCACGGGCACAAAGCCGTAGCGGGGGATCTCGGTGTACCCCTGCTTCTTAAGGGCCTCCAAGCTGATGCCCCGGGGCGCGGGGCCGCTGGCGTTGAGCCCGTAAAGCTTACCCTGCCAGGCCACAAGCGCAAAGGCATCTCCGCCGATACCGTTGGCGGTGGGCTCACACACGGTGAGACAAGCCGCTGCCGCCAGGGCAGCATCCACAGCATTGCCCCCCTGCTTAAGCAGATCCAGCCCAGCCTGGGCCGCAAGGGCGTTTGAGGTGGCCACCATCCCCTTGGCGCCGAAGACCGGGTACCTATGGGTAGGGTAGGAAACATCCAACCCGCTGAAGTTCAAACTCACGCAATTACCTCCTCGCCAGTGCTGTCCGCACGCAAACTCTGCATCTCACTATCGCTGTTCATGAAGTATAGATACCAAAGGCACAAGATAACTCCCTTGAGGATGCTGGAAACACTGATGGTCCACCACACGCCATCCAGCCCCAAGGCCGTTTGGGAAAGGAGCAGAGCCCCGGGGATGCGCAGGGCGTTGAGGCCGATGCCCACCAGGGATGGGGGCCCCGTTTTACCCAGCCCGATAAAGGCCCCCGCGGTGAGAATCTCCACCGCTTGGGGGAGCTGGGACACCCCGATAATGCGCAGGTAGGCGGTGCCCAGGGCTATGGCCTCCGGCTCATGGAGGAAAATGGAGATCAAGGGCCGGGCGGCGAAGACCAGGGCCCCAGTGGCAACCAAGCCGATGGCGGAAACGATGCCTAAACCCACAAAGTAGCCGCGGTAGACCCTCTGCCCCCGCCGGGCGCCGTAGTTCTGGCCGGTGAAGGCGCTCATGGCCGATTGAAACCCGCCCGCGGTCATCCAGGAGATGGACTCGATTTGGGACCCCACCCTCTGGACGGCTATGGCCACAGGACCCCAGGCGGAGATGATGCGGGCGATGCCCATGGAGATTAAGGTGAACAGGGCGCTCTGCAGGGACATGGGCAGGCCCATTTTGAACATACCCCGCATATAGCCCCAGTCGGGCCTGGCCCACAGCTTCAGCCCGGCAAAGAGCTCCGGGCGCCGGCGGGCTTCCCAGATAAACACGGAGAAGGCCAGCAGCTGCGCGATCACCGTGGCCCAGGCGGCCCCTGCTACTTCCAGCCGGGGCAGGGGTCCCAGGCCAAAAATGAGCAGGGGATCAAGGATAATGTTGGCCACCAGCCCCACGGCAGTGATGCGGAACGGGGTGGTGCTGTCCCCCGCCCCGTTGAATATCCCGGTAAAGATGGGCTTGGTGGCGAAAAAGACCATCCCCAAGCAGATAATGGCCAGATAGGTGCTGGCCATGCCCTGGATCTCCTCCCCCAGGCGGTAAAAGCCTAAAAGCGGCTCCCGGAGGGCAAAAAGGCCAGCGGCATAGATCAGGCTCAGTGCCACGATGAGCTGCAGGCTGTGGCCGATGGCTTTGGCCACGCCTTCCCTGTCCTGCCGCCCCATGGCCTGGGCCACCCCCACCTCGGCACCGATGCGGGGGATGATGATGAAGGCGTTGGCCAGCCAGGTGAAAAACCCGGAGGTGCCCACCGCGGCCACCGCTCCGCTGCCCAGCCTGCCCACCCAGACCATGTCGATGAGGCTGTAGGCCATCTGCACAAAGGAGGTGGCGATAATGGGCATGGCCAGTTTCGTAAGACCTGCTAAGATGCTTCCTTCAGTTAAGGGGATCATTCTGCTCTTGTTTGCCATGGTCCGTCCTCGCTTCAGTGAAATGCTGCCTGTTCTCCTATTCTCCAATCCCCCGGGCGATCCTGCACTTCCCGGGCATGGTAAAGGCCGGGACCTCCCCCCGGCCTTGAGCGTTCTTAGTCCACTGGCTGCAGCGCCCCCAGCAGGACCGCCCCCTGCTGGTAGGCGTAATCTCTCGACACGTCACTGGGCTTGATCTCCACAGCTTCCCGCCTCTCCAAGGTCAGAACCTCGGCGTAAGGCAGCGGCCGGCCGTTGGCGTAGACACCCTGGAGGTAGATGGACACAGGCTGCCTTAGATCGTTGATAATCCGCAGCGTGAAGCTGAGATCATCGCTGTCCAGGAACAGGAAGGTCTCATCGCTCAGGGATTTAAACAGACCCTCAATCCCCGCGGTGTTGAGCATCAGCCCAAAGGCCGCCAGCCCCTCCTCCCTGGGCAGAAGCGAGAGGGCTAAAAGATCTTCGCCCCACTGCAGGCTGGGGGAAGGATCATAGAGGATCACGGGTACCTGCACATCCATGAGGAAGCGGGAAAAATACCCGCCGCCGCTTCCCTTGCGGAAGTTTTTCGCCCCCCGGAAGCTGCCCGCAAGCAGCCCCTGCAGCTGCTGAGCGTACTCATCGCTGGGCAGTTCCATAACAACCGTGGCGGTGGTAAAGAGATACTCCTCCTCGCCCCTGACCACATCCAAAACGTCCTGCACGTACAAGTCCAACACCAACTCCCCGCTGCAGCCCGTGAGCAGGAGCAGCGCCGCCATGAGGGCCAATCCCCCAAGTTTCCTCCGCAACATCAAAACCTCCCTGTAGCAAGCTGCCAGTCGGCTCGCCGCGGCCGGAGCCGCATGAACATGAGATTCCACCGGAAGCGTGGAAGTTCCTGCCTGGCCACCCGGCACAGGCATACTGCGCCTTGTAACGCTTCGTGTTACATTTTCCCCGTGTTCAGCCAGGTGATGACGCCTGGGTTCCCTTCCGGGCATGGAAAAGGCCGGGAGCTTAACCTCCCAGCCCTCCGCTTACCTGAACTTTTCATTCCACCGGCGCCAAGACCCCTAAGAACACATAGCCCTCTTCGTAGGCGTAGTCTCTGGCCACATCGCCCAGTTTCAGCTCCACTGTGTCCCGCCTTTCCAGCTCCATGGGCTCCTCATAGTGGAAAGGCCGGCCGTTGGCGTAGACACCCTGGAGGTAAACAGCCGCGAGTTCCCGCAGGTCATTGTTGAGCTTGATGTAGAAGGTGAAGTCCTTGACACCCACACTGTAAAAGGAATCTTCCAGGAAGCTGGCGAAGATGCCGTCAATTTTCTCCCCGTTGAGCATCAAGCCAAAGGCGGTGTGCCCTTCCTCCATGGGCATCACCAGTACGGCCAGGGCCTCCTCAGCCCAGGGTCCCGCCTGGGAATCCTCAAACAGCACCACAGGCACCTTCAGATCCGCAATCACCTTGGAACCGTACTCACCCGTTCCAGTGCGGACGTTCTTCACGTCCCGAAAAGTCGCTTCCAGAATAGCCTGGAGCTGAGCGTTGAAATCCTCACCGGGTGACTCAACGAAGATGGTACCGGTGGTCAAAACGTATTCCTCTTCGCCGCTGGCCACCTCCAAGACATCCTGCACATACAAGTCAGTATGGAACTCCCCTGCACAGCCCGTCAAAAGCAGAACCCCGAGCACCAGCATCAATCCGACCAGTTTTTTGGGTCTCATGGAACCCCCCCTAAGGTCTAGTGTATGCACTTTTCTGCACGGGGTCTTCACTTCCTGCTCTTTCCAGTAAGTTATTTCCAACACAAATCAGCCCTTCACCGCGCCGCTGATGAGCCCCGTAACCAGGTATTTCTGGAGAAAGACAAAGAGCAGGACAATGGGCAGGGCTCCCAAAACCGAAGCCGCGGCAAACACCCCCCAGCGGCTGGCATACTGATCCTGGATGAACAGCTGCAGGCCCACCGCCAGGGTGTACTTCTCCGTGGAGGTAATCAGCACGCTGGCCAAAATCAGTTCGGAATAGACGCCGATGAACTGCAGCAGAAACACCACGGCCAAAATGGGCCGGGCCAGGGGCAGGATGATCATGAAAAACGCCTGGAAGGGCGAGGCCCCATCGATCATGGCCGACTCCTCCAGGGAGTTGGGGATGGTATCGAAGTAGCCCTTCATGAGCCAGGCGTTAACCCCCATGGCTCCCCCAAGGTAGACCATGATCAAACCGGCATGGGTGTTGATCCCGAGAGCCGGGATCAGGCGGCCGATGCTGAGCACCAAGAGGTAAATGGACACCGCGGCCAGCATCTGGGGGAAGACCTGGACCAGCAGGGAAGCAAACAGGCCGGTCCGCCTGCCCTTGAAGCGGAAACGGGAAAAGGCGTAGGCGGCAAAGGAGGTCATGATCACCACCAAAGTGGAGGTGATCAAACCGATGACCACCGAGTTTTTGATCCAGAGGGCAATGGGATACTGCTCGCTGGTGAACACTTCCCGGTAGTTATCCAAACTGGGGTTGGGGGGAATCAAGCCCTGCCCCACCAAGGTGTTGGCGGGATTGAACGATGCGGAGATCACCCACAGGATGGGGAAAAGGGCAAACGCCACGAAGACCAAAAGCACCCCATGGCGCCAGAGCGCCCCCAAGAAACTGTGCCTTCTATACATTCTTGCGCACCTCCTCCAGGGCGCCGGTAAAGCGGAAGTTGATGAAAGTCAGGGTTCCGGTGATGAGGAAGATAACCAAGGTGACCGCGGAGGCCAAACCGTAGTCCACTCCCCGGCCGCTTTCAAAGGCCAGGCGGTAGGTGTAGGAAATGAGGATGTCGGTGTGGCCCGCGGGGGTCTGGGCGCCCACAATGGGCGGCCGGCCCCTGGTCAAGAGGTAGATCACCGAGAAGTTGTTGAAGTTAAAGGAAAAGGACGCGATCAAAAGGGGCGCCACGCTCACCATGAGCAGGGGCAGGGTGATGTGCCGGAACTGCTGCCAGGACGAGGCACCATCCACCAGCGCCGCCTCGTACATCTCCTGGTTGATGCTCTGCAGGGCCCCCAAACACACGATCATCATGTAGGGGAAGCCCAGCCAGAGGTTGAGGATGACCAGGGCCACCTTAGCCCATACGGGGTCCTGCAGCCAGGGCACCCCGGAGCCGATGGTGGCTTTGAGGATGCGGTTGATTACCCCCAGCTCGGTATGGAAAAGCCCCCGCCAGATCAGCGCGGAGATGAAGGCGGGAACCGCATAGGGCAGAATCAGCACAGCCCGGTAAAAGCGGCGCCAGCGCAGGTAAGGGTCGTTCAGCAAAATGGCCAAGAACAGCCCGACGGCAAAGGTGCAGCCCACGCTGAGCAGGGCCCACTGCACAGTCCAGATAAACACCCGCATAAAGGGGCCGGTCACCTGGGGGTTGCTGAACAGCTTGCGGAAATTCTGCAGGCCGATAACCTCCCTGAACCCCGGCGTCAAGCGGGTCCCGTCGGGGGCCTGGAAGTAGCCCAGCACAGGCTGGTAGATGATTCCGCTTTCCAGATCCAAAAGCTCATCCCGCTCCCTGCTGTACTGGTACTGGGGGCGGTACACCCCAAAGGAGTTGATATTGCGCATCTGCAGCTGGCTGGTTTCATCCAAGGCAAAGGAAAGGGCGGAAATCTCGTTGGTGGCCCGCACCAAATCGGCCCGGGTGAGCTCGGTAAACTCCGCCAGGCGGTTCAGGCTGGCATCTCCTTCCTGCACCCGCTCCAGCTGGCCGGCGTGGCCCAGGAGCAGCTCCCCCTGGGGCCCCGTGAACAGGAACCACAGCTGCCCCTGATCATCGCGGTACGCTGTGTAGGAGTAGCTGCCCGCATCCCCATCGTGGATGCGGCGCTCCTGCAGCTGGGCGATGACCTGCTCTTTGCTGAGGATGTTGCCTGTGCCGTAATTGGTCACGGAAACATAGACGGTATAGATGATCGGATAGACCACCAAAAGAATCATGAAAAAGGACGCGGGCAGTAGATAGCGGTAGGGGTAACCCCGCTCAGAGATGAAGATGAAGTTGACCAGGGCCGCCCCCAAAAGCAAAAGGAGCAGGATCCAATAGGCCCCGTGGCTGTAGAGGAATAACGCAATCCAGATGATGACCACGTTGAAAATGCCCAGGAAGATTCCCTTGATGAGCTTAGCCAATTCCATCACTCATTTCTTGATCTAGCTAGGAGCCGATTCCCCCTGGAGAGGCTCCAAGGGGAATCGGCTCGACGTGCTTTTTACATGCTGTCCTTGATGGTCTGGACAATAATCTCCACTGCGTTTTCGATGGCATCCTTGGGAGCGGACTGCTGGTTGATCACCAGCTCAATGGCGTCGCTCCAAGCCGTCCACACCGAGTTCATCGCGGGGATGGCCGGCATGGGTGTTGCCTCTGCCGCGGCCTCCATCACGCCACGCATATCGGGATCTTCGTTGATGATCTCCGCTGCAGGCAGGAAAGCGGTGGGACGGGGATCCCCTTCGTAAATGGCCAGCATGGTTTCTTTGGTGGCCACAAACTCATTGAGGAAGATGTTGGCCAGCATCTTGTTCTCGCTGAAGGCGCTGATCATGAACCCTTGGGCACCCAGGAAGGGCTTGCCGTACTGCCCTTTGTAGGAAGGAATCTGGGTGAACCCGTAGTTAACCCCGGCAGCCCGCACATCACCAAAGGCCCAGGGGCCAGTCATCATGGTCGCGGCCTGGCCGTTTTGGAACAGGCTCATCATGGTGTCATAGGGTGTGGCCCTGGCGATTACTCCCTCATCCAGCAGCCGCTCGAAGAACTCAAAGCCCTCCACGGCCCCGGCGTTGGCCAGACCCACATCCAGCGGGTTCAGCACGCCCTCTTCATCTGTGCCGAAGACATAGCCCCCCAGCATGCTGAAGAAGGGGAAAGTATGGTAGGGATCGGGCTGGGGCAGCACCAGGCCGTAGATGCCCTTGGGCGCCAGCTCAGCATGGTACAGCTCCACCAGCTCTTCAAAGCTGCCGATGCCGTCTTCGCCCACCAGGTCTTTGTTGTAGAACAGGCCGATGGACTCAATGGCGTAGGGGATGCCGTAGTACTTCCCGCCCCAGGTAAAGGCGTCCAAGCCGGACTGGAGGAACAGGGACGGATCCTCAATGTCGATGGGTTCAATGAGACCATCGGTGACCAGCTGTCCCAGCCAGTCGTGGGCACCTACAATGATGTCGGGGCCTTCACCGGTGGGGGCCACGATGGCCAGGTTATCGCGGATATCGCCAAAGGGCAGCTCTTGGATCTTCACGGGAATGCCATACTCGGCCACAAAGTTCCGGGCCACTTCCGTAAGTACGGGAGCCCTTTCACTATCGGACCAGATCAGCAGCTCTCCGGGGACAGAAGCGGCTGCCGGCAGGCTCAAGGCCACAGTTAACAGCAATACCAAAAACAGCGCAGCTACTCTTTTCATACAGGCACCTCCATTTGTTTTTCTCCGCTGAGACGACAAAAAGACCGAACCCATCACCTCCGCGTGATAACGTTTGCACTACTGACAAAAGGAACAAGAGGACGTAGTCCCCATGTGATAATTATTCTCTAGCCAAGCCCTTCCTCCTTCCTTTTGGGCAAATTTTTCGTTGGAGAACTTAACAAGGCCTAATTCTTTTTGAAAAACTGCCGGCGGGTTATTGACATATGTCCATAATCAAGTTATACTGAAAGCAAATGAACATATGCCCAAAAAGAAAGGAGGGAAAAGACGGGATGCCTAGAATGGATGGAACGGGACCATGGGGTTTGGGTCCCCTTACGGGACGGGGCCTGGGTCCCTGCGGTTGGGGCCTGCGCGCTGCTCCCGGCTGGGGCTGGGCTTCTGGCTGGCGTCGCTGGTATTCTGCGGGTTTCACCCGGGAAGAGCTGCTGCAGGAACGGAAGAAGCTGCTGGAAAGGCAGCTTGGCTTGATCGAAGAAGAACTAAGAGCTGTTCAGCGCGAAGAACATGAGGAGTGATCCTGTTGCCGAGACCCCGCAAAGGGCGCAGGGTATGCTGCCTGCCGCCGCATACGCTGTTCGGACCTTTACACGCCCCTCCCCACGGTGAGGTGGTCATGACGGTGGATGAGTATGAATCCATCCGCCTGCTGGATCTGGAAGGGCTCACCCAGGAAGAGGCGGCCCAGCGTATGGATGTGGCCCGCACCACCGTCCAGCGCATCTATGCCGCTGCCCGCCACAAGGTAGCCCAGGCTTTGTACGAAGGCGCTGTCCTGCGCATTGAAGGCGGGGATTATGAGCTGTACCCGCCGGACCAGGCTGCCTACGGCTGCGGCCGCTGCCGCAGGCAGCGGCGGGGGCTTGGCGGAAGACACGGCAGACATGATATGTAAGATCCCAGGCTGACCTGGGATCTTTTTTCACGGCCTGGGGCTGCGCTGCTTGTAGTCCCGGGCGATTTTTCGCCTCCAGTCCCCCTGCACCTGGCCGGTTTGCCGGTAGGCAGCCACCGTCTCGCTCATCACGGCGAAGTTGAGGGCGATACCCCGGGGATCCGCATGGAAGCTCTGGGCCCGGTCCGCACCGATGCCATACTGGCCGGCGGTGGCGATGGCATCCATGTTGGCCCCCAAAAAGACAAACTCCCAACCGTGTTTGTCCTTCGCCTCTTCCACCAGGGCCTTCACCCTCTCCACCGAAAACTCCCTGCTGCTGTTTTCAAGGCCGTCGGTGATGATCACGAACATGACCTGGCGCGCAGCGTCCCCGTCAGCCGTTGGCTCCTGCTCCGCCTTGATCCTCTGGATGGTGAGGCCCATGGCGTCGAGCAGCGCGGTGGAGCCCCCCACCTGGTATTCCGCCCTGGTAAGAGGCTGCACGGCCGCCAGGTCAACCCGGTCATGGAGCAGGTGATAACCGTGATCGAAAAGCACTGTGGTCACCCGGCAGCGGCCCTCCAGCTTCTTCTGGTCGGCCAAAAGGGCATTGTAGCCGCCGATGGTGTCCTCTTCCAGGCCGCCCATGGAACCGCTTTTGTCCAAAAGGAAAACCAGCTCGGTTAAGCCCATCCTACTACCCCTTTCCCCTATGTTTATTTGCTTACAGGATAGCAGGAGCAGCTGGTCATCTGGTCGCTTCACAGGCGACAAATCTCGACTTCAGCAGGAAGCTTCCCCTCTAGGGAATAATGTTACAGACGTGACCACCCGAGCACAATCCACCAGAGGGGGAGAGCCCATGCAAACGGCTATCATCTACTGCTCCCAGCACCACGGGAACACCAAAAAGCTCCTGGACGCCATAGCCCAAGAAGGCGGTGTCGATCTGATGGAGGCATCCGCCAGCCCGGAAGTTGACCTTGCGGCCTATGATCTCATCGGTTTCGCCTCCGGCATCTATTACTCCAAGCTGCACTCCGCCGTCACAGCCTGCGCCGCTAGGAACCTGCCCAGGGGCAAGAAGATTTTCGTCGTTTACACCTACGGATTGTGGAAGCCCGATTTGCGGGACCTGGAGCAGATCGCCAGGGAAAAGGGCGCGCAGATTTTAGGAGTTTACGGCTGCCGCGGTTTCAGCGACTATGGCCCCCTGAAGCTTCTCGGCGGCATCGCCAAAGGGCGCCCCACTGCCCAAGACATCGCCGGGGCTGTGGCCTTCTACCGGGAGCTTAGGTAAAGCGGTGGCGGGCAGCCAGCGCCGCTACCACAAGGGGAAGCTTTCCAGGGTTACCGCGAAGTGGAAAACAAGGAACACTAAACTGGCTATGGTGATGGGCAGAACCCGCTTGGCCAGCCCGGCAAAGAAGAAAGCAGCGGGGGGCAGGATCACCAAGGAGTAGATGATGAAACTGCTCTGCCATCCCAAGAAATAGCAGGCCCAGCCCAGCCAGTACAAGGCGATGGCCCCAAGGCTCACTTTGCCACAAAGCCCCGCCGGGATCAAAGGCTCACTCTCCCTGCGGGAAACCAGAAATATGAGCATGACCACAAGGGCAATCCCCAGGACATGCTCCCCAAACTCCAGCCCGGGCAGGCTGGATCGGCTGCCCGCTAAAGGATCCTGGGCGGGCGGGAACAGGACCCAGAGCACATTGGGCAAAAGCTGCAGAACCGCAACTAGAAAACCAAACTTGGAAAACCCGAGGGTGACATGGCGCAGCACATCATTTCCCCCATTCTATTCCTCAGCATTCTTACCCACGCTGCCCAAAAGGGGCTGGTCGTAGCTGAACAGCACTTCATTTAGTTCAAAGATGTCGTACTTACCGTTGATGATGAAATACTGGACAATCACGTCAAACACTTGGCTGGGGGAAAGGGCGTAACCAGCCTTTTTCAAAAGATCATCCGTTTCTTCCATGGTGAGCTCCAGGGCAATGGCCAAGGCCAACACCGTGCGCTTGCTGGGGATATAGTCCTTATTACTGCGAATCTTAGAAAAGAGGCGCCGGTCTAAATTGGCCCTTTTGTAAACCTCCACATCGGTTCTGCCCTTGGCATCGATGAGCCTAAAGAGCGCCTCGGCAAAGGGTTCCTCCAGATCCTCCAGCAGTTCTTCCACGGCTGGCTCCGGGACTGCAGCCCGGGGTGAGTAGGTGACCACTTCCCTTTCGTAAAGGCGCCCGTGGAGCTCTTCCCGCTGCTCCGCCAGGTAGCGGGCTACGCCCACCAGAAGCTCGGCTTCCACCTCAATGGCCCCTTTACTCAACACCGCCAGATAGACCTCCAGCTCGTGCTGGGCTAAGAAATCCCGGATAGCTGTGGTGGCAATGCGCAGGGCCTCCCGTTTGGGGTAGCCGTAGATGCCGGCGGAGATCAGGGGAAAGGCAATGCTCTGGCAGTTGTTCTCCACCGCCAGGCGCAGGCTGTTGAGATAGCAGGAACGGAGCTGCTCCGCCTCGCCCCGTTTCCCCCCTTGGTAGATGGGACCGGCGGTGTGGATCACGAACTTCGCGGGCAGGGCAAAACCGGGGGTGACCACAGCCTCGCCCACCGCAATGGGTGCCAGCGGACGGCAGGCCCTCTCCATCTCGCCAGCGCCTGCAGCACGGAAAATCGCTCCACTCACTCCCCCGCCCATGGTCAAATTGGTGTTGGCCGCGTTGACAATGGCGTCCACCTGCATTTTAGTGATATCCTGCTGGACAATGCTGAAGGGCATGGCTTCTCCTCCTTTCCATCTTCAAAGCTGTATTCGTCCTCAACTCCCCACTGACCTCCCAAGAGTTACCATTCCGCCCGGCATTTTCTTCCAAAGGAAGGGGCAGAGCCAACGGGGAACTGGGCCTGAAGAGAAAGGAAAGATGCCTATGTACAGACTCCTGCTGGTTGTGCTGCTGGGCACCGCCCTTCTAGCTACGGGGTGTGTAGGGGGTGGAAAGGGGGACTTGATGGAACTGGAGATCAAACCCGCCCCAGGCGGTCTGATCCCCCGACCATCACGGCCCCTGGGCGCCAAGGATATCCGGTATATCATGCTCCACGCCATCAGCGATGCAGCGGCCAACCCCACGGATCCCTTCCAAATCAGCCGCATCGCAAGCCTCTTCCGCGCTTACGGGGTGGAGGCCCACTATCTCATTGACCGCGAGGGGCAGATCTTCCGCTTCGTGGCCGATGACCAGGTGGCGCGCCATGCCGGAAGCGGCACCTGGAACGGCGAGCCCCAGCTCACGGACAACATGAACCGCTACGCCATCGGCGTCGAGCTTTTGGGTATCGGCAGCCCCGGGGAAATGGAGGACGTCATCGGCTCCGCGGCCAATGCCCTGATCCGGGAGGAAGATCGGGGCTACACCCCGGAGCAGTATGCGGCCCTGCGCCTGCTTTTGGATCACCTGATGAACCGCTACGCCATCCCCAGGGAGAACATCCTCACCCACGCCCAGTACGCCCCGGGGCGCAAATGGGATCCCGGCGTGCTCTTTGACCGGGAACGCTTGGGCCTCTAGACTGCCCGGGATCCAGAAGGCGCAGCCTAGTGCGCTGCGCCTTCTAGAGAGGAATACCGAAGCAGTACTCGCTTTCAGCGTTTGACCCGGCCGGAGCGTTCCCCCTTAGCCAGGGCTTCCACTTCGGCTAAGCTCACATGGTTGAAATCCCCTGGAATGGTCTGCTTCAGGCAGGAAGCCGCGGCGCCAAATTCAGCCGCCTCCTGCAGGCTCATCTTGTTCAGCAGTGCGTAGATCAGGGCACCGGCGAAGGCATCTCCTCCGCCCACCCGGTCCACAATGTGGATATCGTACTGGGTGGACTGGACAAACTCGCGACCGTCGTAAAGGACCACCAGCCACCCGTTATCGGAAGCACTGCGGCTGATGCGCAGGTGGCTGCCCACCAGCTGCAAGCCGAAGCGGTCGATGAGCTGCTGGGCCACCTGGCGGAACCCTTCCACATTGATCCTGCCGGCGCTGATATCGGAGCCGCTTCTGATACCGAAGACAGCCTCCGCATCTTCCTCGTTGGCGATGCACACATCCACATGCTGCAGGATCCGGGACATAACCTGGCCGGCCCGTTCCCTGCTCCACAGTTTAGCCCGATAGTTGAGATCGCAGCTGACCTTGACCCCCCGGTCCTGGGCCGCCTGCACCGCCTGCAGGGAAATCTCTGCCAGAGTGGGGCTTAGCGCGGGGGTAATCCCGGTGATGTGGAACCAAGCGGCCCCTTTGAAGATGCTGTCCCAGTCGAAGTCCCCTGGGCTGGCCTCGGCGATGGCGGAGTGGGCCCGGTCGTAGATCACCAGTGATGGACGCTGGCTGGCTCCGTTTTCGCAAAAATAGATGCCCAGCCGCTCTCCCCCCCAGACGATATAATCCGTCCGCACTCCGTAGCGGCGCAGGGCATTGAGGGCGGCCTGCCCCACGGGGTTTTTGGGCAGCTTCGTTACGTAGTAGGCATCTACGCCGAAGTTGGCCAGGGTCACCGCGACATTGGCCTCACCGCCGCCGTAGATGGCTTCGAAGCTCTCTGCCTGGACAATGCGCTTGTAATCAGGCGGGGTCAGCCGAAGCATGATCTCCCCAAATGTGACCACCTTTTTGCTCACCGTATCACCTCACCTACTGGAACCATCCCGATTCTCAGCTACTTAAATATTTCCTTCTATTTTTTCCTGAAAACCCCTTGTGCCAAAGCGCGATGTTCAGCTGGGAAATCCCGGGCAGAGGCGCCAATGAGAAAACCCCAGGCTGGGCCCGGGGCTTCTCTGCAGGTGACTATTTGAGGGGTAACTACCTACTTGAGGTAGGCATCAAGCATCCAAACGGTTTTCTCGTAAGCGGATAGGGAGCCGATCATCAAGTCTGCAGTGGACTCGTCGCCGATTTCCTGGGCAGATTCGATTCCGGCGCGCAAATTAGCAATCAGGGTCTGGTAATCAGCCAGCAGCTGCTTCACTGCATCGGCGCCATCCACAGCCACGCTGGCAGCTTCCTTCAGCTGGGCCTTCTTCAGATACTCCGCCATGGAAGCGCTAGGCCGGTGACCGAGCATCAGGATGCGCTCCGCCACTTCATCAATCTCCTCTGCCACCGCATCGTACAGCTCTTCCAGCTTAGCGTGGATGGTGAAAAACCCTTTGCCTTCCACGTTCCAGTGGTAGTTATGCAGTTTGGTGTAGAGCACGTGGAGATTAGCCAGATGCTGATCCAGGTGATCTACCACCTTCTTCGTTCCTTCGTTTGGCAATCCAATCCGGTTCATGAACACAGCCTCCCATAAGCATATTGTTTTTAGGAAAAGCTCCTAATCTCATCTGCTGACTTAATGATAACAATTATCATTAAGTATGTCAAGGGGGATCTTTCCCCGGCAGGCAAGATTTTCTGCCCCGCTGTCGAAGTATGTGACTTACAGCACAATCCTTTTGCCGATCTTTTCTCAGGAGGTGCAGACCATGACTGAACGGCGCAAGCAGGCAGAACCTGCCTTCGCCACCACTACCGTCGATGTGCTCACGGCCATACGGGAGCGGCGCAGCATTCGCAGATACACCGCCGAGCCCGTCAGCCCAGAGCAGATCAACACCATTTTGCAGGCGGGCCTCTGCGCGCCCACCGCCAGAAACCTCAGGCCCTTCCATTTCGTGGTGATCCGCGACAGAGAAAAACTGGAGAAGCTGGCCAAGGGCAAGATCCACGCCCGTATGCTCGCGGGTGCAGCCTGCGGCCTTGCGATCTGCGGTGACAAGCAGGTGGAAGAGCGCATGGAGCATCTCTATGCGGACTGCTTTGCCGCGACGCAGAACATCCTTTTGGCCATCCACGGCCTGGGCCTGGGCGGCGTCTGGCTGGGTGTGACCAAGGATTCCGAATGGTACAAGCTGCTGCGGGAAACCTTGGAGCTGCCCGACCACATCGAGCCAACCGCGGTTGTGGCCCTGGGGCATCCCGCAGAAGAACGCCCCACCCCCCACACTTGGGAGGAAAGCAAAATCCACTGGGACAAGTGGACTTCCGGCTAAACCTAACATTCGGTAACACAGCTTAGCATGACCCCCATGGGCAGATTCCATGCGTAAAGCACAAAGCCCCGCTCCCCAGCTTACCGCTGTGGAACGGGGCTTTTCCTACTCCTAACTCCTGACTTCTAGCCCTTGGTTGCCGAAGTCAAGCCCTCCTTGCTCACAAAGTACTTAGACAGCGTGAGGAAGAGGATGATCATGGGCAGGCTGGCCAAAACGGCCACAGCCATCATAATCCCCTCGTCGCTGTGGGTTTCCGCCATGTACCTGGTGATGTAGAGGGGAATGGTCTTCATTTCATCGCTCTGGACCACCAGCAGGGGCCAGAGCAGGCTGTCCCACTGGGAGCGGAACGCCAGGATAGCCAGGGTGGCCACCGCCGGCCCCGAGCTGGGCAGGACAATGCTGCCGAAGATGCGCAGCTCCCCCGCGCCATCGATGCGGGCGGCATCCAGGATCTCATCGGGGAAAGTGATCAGATACTGGCGCATCAAAAACACTCCGAAGGCATTGGCCAAAAAGGGCAGGATCAAACCGGCATAGGTATCCTGCAAACCCATGCGCATGGCCACCATGTACAGGGGAATCATGATGGCCTCAAAGGGAATCATCATGGTGGCCATAATCAGCATAAACACCAGGTTCCGGCCCTTGAACTTGAACTTGGCCAGGCCGTAGCCGGTGACAGAGGAAAGCAGCACCGTAAAGAAGGCCACGCTGCCAGCCACAATCAGGGAGTTGAGCGCATTGCGGAAAAAGATGAAATCATCCTCAGGTCCCTTCAGCCCATTCCAGTAGTTGGGCCAGTAAAACCCATCGGGGATCCAGGGGTAAGGCAGGCGCAGAATATCCCTGGCGGGCATGGCGGAAGCGGTGAACATGAAAACCAAAGGCACCACAACCAAGGCGGCGGCCAGGATTAGAAACAGCCACATGGCACCTGTGGACACTCTTTCGAGATACCAAGAACGCGTTTTTTTCGTAGACATTTTAACCCTCCTCTCCTGCCGCGGCCCCTACATGAAGGTGACTTCCTCGGTCCGGGAGACCTTCAGCTGCAGCCAAGTGAAAACAAACATGACCAAAAAGAGCAGGATGCTCATGGCTGTGGCCCGGCCGATGCGGTAGTCCTTAATGGCGGTATTGTAAATGCTCAAGGTGATCACGTTAATGGGCCGCGTGGGAGCCCCCGCGGTGGTGAACAAGTACTGGGTGCTGAAGGTCTTCAGGCACTGGATCATGGTCATGACCGAAACCAGCAGGGTTGTGGGCTTGAGCAGCGGAAAGGTGATCCGCCAAAACAGCTGCCAGCGGTTGGCTCCGTCAATGAGGGCGGCCTCATTGAGGGTCTGGGGTATGGCGCCAATTCCGGACACAAAAAGGACGGTAAAATAGCCGACATATTTCCAGAAGTACACGATAATGGTGGAAAGGCGCAGCATGGTCGTGTCCGACAGCCATTTGTAGTTCACGCCATAGGTGCCCATTAGAGCATTCATGGCCTGGTTGGCCAAGCCCCTGGGGTCAAAGATCAACAGCCAGATCAAGGCGGCCACCACCGAAGAAAGCACCGCCGGTGCGTAGAGTGCTAGCTGGAAGAAGCGGCGCAGCCTGGTGATGGACATGATGCAGACCGCGAGCATTAAACTGAGCACCACCAAAGGCACAAAGGTACCCACGGTGAAGATGGCCGTATTCTGCACAGACAACCAGAAATCCCTGGACCTGAACAGATAGGTGTAATTGTCCCAGCCCACAAAACGAGGCGGCCTCAGGGACAGGAGATTTCTGTTGTAGAAGCTCTCGATCAAGGCGTTGATAATGGGATAGAAGCTGAAGGCGGAGAAAAAGACCAGGGAAGGCAGGACAAAGATCCAACCCCACATGGCTTTTTTCCGCTCCATGCTGAATCCTCGTTTGCGGCGCATTGTGTCCCTCCAAAGAAAGAATAGTGAAGAAGCCCGAGACCAGCCCGGGCTTCCCTTGGGGCATCAGGCTAAATCAATACTGGTCGTCCAGAACCTCCTGGATCTTCTCCCGCAGGATGTCCAGGGCTTCTCTGGTATCCATGTTCTCCAGCATGACGCTTTCCACGGCTTCCTTAATGAAGCGCTCAAACTGGTAGCCGTTCTCATGCAGGAAGACGATGTGGCCCCGCTCCATATCGTTCATGAACACATCCATGTAAGGCAGTTCCATGAACCTGGGATCGTTCAAGAGGTCGTTGCGGGGCTGGATGATGTTGACAACTTCCAGGTATTCCCACGGATGATCCAGCATGTAGGCGATGAACTTCCACGCCCAGTACTGCTTCTCGGGGGAAGTCTGGGCATTGACCATCATGTAGTGGCCGTAGTAGGAGCAGGCCACATCCTGCACGGCGTTTTCAAATACTGGGAAGGGAACGACTCTCCATTCGCCGCTCTCGAAGAACTCGGGGTTGTCGATGCGCAGACGGCCCTGCTGATAGAAGCCGGAGAGGCACATGGCGATATCGTTGTTGTCGTAGTCCCAGACTTTGCGAGCCGAGGTGTAGGTGGGGCTGCCCAGATTGCGCCCGTGGGGGCCGAACTCGCGGAACCACTCGAGAACCTGGAGCCAAGCCTCATCGTTCACGATGGCGGTCTTGCCATCTTCGCTGATCAGAGCACCGCCCAGCTGTTCCACCATGGGCAGCATGGCCACCAGGTAGTAAGGATAGCGGAAGTCAAAGCCGCGGCGGACGATGATGTCGCCTTCGCGAATGACCAGCTTCTCGGAGATCTCGATCATTTCTTCCCAGGTCTTGGGGTAATCCACATCGGGATCGAGACCGGCATCCCGGAACACCCGGTCATTGATGTAGATGGCCCAGTTGGTGAGCTCCAGGGGCAGGCCGTAGATCTCGCCATCCATGGTTACGGGGTCAAAGGTGCCGGGCAGGTAGTTGGCCACAAGTTCCTCGGCGCTGGCATAGCCCGCGGCTTCATAGTTGACCGGTGCCACCCGGCCGTGGATCATATAGCCGTATTCCTGCTCAATGGGCAG
>NZ_JBHGXH010000226.1:0-1359 GCF_041936445.1 Candidatus Darwinibacter acetoxidans
CAGCCTTACAACAGCCTTGCAAGCATCGTGATACCGTTTTTCCCGTACTGTCGGGTCTGGATGGCTGTATGGGCTTGCAAGGTATATGAGGCGTCTTTTATAGCCGTCACCCCTTAATGTTCTTTTCGCCCTCACAAGCGCGTCGTTAAGTCGCCTTATACTCTGCGCCGGTATCATCGCCACGTAGTCCTCTACACAGTCCTGTCGACGCACTAGGATATCCGCAGCGTCGATCAGGTCATCAATTGCCTGCTGGATGTTGGTCATGTCATCTCCTCCTCCCCCACTCATCCATCTCCTCCCAAAACCGATCCATGCGATCCAGCTCACGCCAAACCAGAAATACGGCCAATATTCCCGCTATCGTCAGCCCCAGCGCGATCACCATCACTGCTGGCATGTCGCCACCTCCTCAGCGCGTTCTCTTCGGATCTACGTAGACATAACCACGCCTCCGGTAACAATCCAGAACCCGCTTCGCCTTTTGTGTCCACGGAGGCCTCTGGTCCATGGGAACCTCCTTGCGCCATACGACCTTTGCCTTGTCTAAGCCCCAGCACCGATCCACGCCAAGGTCGTTGTTGCCGTTATAGAAGTTGTCACGGCAACCCCGGCAATATCGCAGCTTTTGCCTGTCAGTCATTCCATCGCCACCTCCTAAATATCCGCATAATAAACCGCACCCCTCAGCACCTTCGTAGCCCGGCAATAGTCGCAACTCTCGCACCGAATCGGCTCAAGCTCCCCGGTCTTGACAAGCGAGATCCTCTGCATATTGCCCTTGATGCCATCAAGCTCTTTTTGATACCGCTCAGGGTCGCGCAGGTCAATGACCTCTTTATCAGGCACATTGTCCTTGCTCACGGCAACCATGTAATACTCATACCAATCGCCGTCTGGTCTGCCACTTGCAAGCCTCTCTATCTCGCAATAGAGTGCAGCCTGTAGCGGGTAGTCGTAGTGCTCAATAAAACTCACTCGGCCTCCATGCCTCTCGCTCCACGTGGCATCCCAGATGCTACGGGTGGTTTTGAGGTCAACAATCCGACGCCTCTCCGCGTTGTAAACATCCACGATCACCCGCCACATGGCCCCGGCGAACTTGGCGGTAAACACGACCTCTTTCTGGCCCTCAAGCATATACATGCACAGCGGATCGGCCTGCAGTGTGGCGATCATCTCGTTGGCCTGCTGATAGCCAGACCGCAGGGTCCCGGCCTTCGTAAACATCTCTGGGTGCTCGCTGATGAATTGATCTCGCTTGCCCTCGTTCCACGCATGGACATACTGCCCGATCAGCATGGCCTCGGTTGGAGCCTCGACCCACTCGCCGGAGAGGATCGCCATCTGCTGAGCCTC
>NZ_JBHGXH010000227.1:0-1793 GCF_041936445.1 Candidatus Darwinibacter acetoxidans
CCAGCGGTGCGTCCATCCCGGTCCTCTCGTACTAGGGACAGATCCTCTCAAATCTCCTGCGCCCGCGACAGATAGGGACCGAACTGTCTCACGACGTTCTGAACCCAGCTCGCGTACCGCTTTAATGGGCGAACAGCCCAACCCTTGGAACCTTCTCCAGCTCCAGGATGCGACGAGCCGACATCGAGGTGCCAAACCTCCCCGTCGATGTGAACTCTTGGGGGAGATAAGCCTGTTATCCCCGGGGTAGCTTTTATCCGTTGAGCGATGGCCCTTCCACTCAGAACCACCGGATCACTAAGCCCTACTTTCGTACCTGCTCGACATGTCCGTCTCGCAGTCAAGCTCCCTTCTGCCTTTACACTCTCTCGTGCGATTTCCATCCGCACCGAGGGAACCTTTGGGCGCCTCCGTTACCTTTTAGGAGGCGACCGCCCCAGTCAAACTGCCCGCCTGATACTGTCCTGTGACCCGATTCAGGGCCGCCAGTTAGAATTCTAGCATGAAAAGAGTGGTATTCCACCGACGACTCCACCGAAACTAGCGTCCCGGCTTCTAAGTCTCCCACCTATCCTATACATTCCATACCAAAATTCAATACCAAGCTGCAGTAAAGCTCCACGGGGTCTTTCCGTCTTGTCGCGGGTAACCTGCATCTTCACAGGTACTACAATTTCGCCGAGCCCCCCGTCGAGACAGCGCCCAAGTCGTTGCGCCTTTCGTGCAGGTCGGAACTTACCCGACAAGGAATTTCGCTACCTTAGGACCGTTATAGTTACGGCCGCCATTGACCGGGGCTTCAGTTCAGAGCTTCGCTTACGCTAACCCTTCCCTTTAACCTTCCGGCATTGGGCAGGCGTCAGCCCCTATACTTCGTGTTACCACTTAGCAGAGACCTGTGTTTTTGATAAACAGTCGCTTGGGCCATTTCGCTGCGGCCCCTTCGTGCTCCACCTGAATAGATTTCACACTAATGGGGCACTCCTTCTCCCGAAGTTACGGAGTCATTTTGCCGAGTTCCTTAACGGGGGTTCTCTCGCGCGCCTTAGGATTCTCTCCCCACCTACCTGTGTCGGTTTGCGGTACGGGCACCTCACATCTCGCTAGCAGCTTTTCTCGGCAGTATGGGATCAGTCAGTTCAGCTACTCATTTCGCTTCCCCATCACGTCTCGGGGTTTGTGCAAGACGGATTTGCCTATCTTGCCCCCTACTCGCTTAGACACCCTATTCCGGCAGGATGATGACCTACCCTTCTGCGTCACTACTTCACTCAAACGATGCTTGGTGGTACAGGAATTTCAACCTGTTGTCCATCGACTACGCCTTTCGGCCTCGCCTTAGGTCCCGACTTACCCTGAGCGGACGAACCTTCCTCAGGAAACCTTAGGTTTTCGGCGGAAGGGATTCTCACCCTTCTTATCGCTACTCATACCGGCATTCTCACTTCCAACCACTCCAGCAGTCCTTTCGGTCTACCTTCAGCGCTGTTGGAACGCTCCTCTACCATGTGCTGGTTATCTCTGTTGTCTCCTCACTTGGCGAACTTTCGCTGAGGCATTTAGTCAAAACTTTCCAATTAAAACTCATGGTTCGTTTTGACGAAATGAACCCTCATCGTTCACTTCAAAGAGAAAACAGAGATAACCAACACATCCGAAGCTTCGGTGGCGAACTTGAGCCCCGTTACATTTTCGGCGCAGAACCACTTGACCAGTGAGCTATTACGCACTCTTTAAATGAATGGCTGCTTCTAAGCCAACATCCTGGTTGTCTGTGCAGTTCCACATCCTTT
>NZ_JBHGXH010000228.1:0-1106 GCF_041936445.1 Candidatus Darwinibacter acetoxidans
ACACAACACTCAACCCGAGCACACGCACGTGCAGAACTTTTGCACATTAAAGAATCGCTTCCGTCGCAGCGTCTGAAGCTGTGACATTGTAGTGTGTGCAGTCATGTGCAGTCATGTGCACTGGAAAGCACTGGAAGAAAAAGAGGTGTGCACATAACTGCACATGGGATTTAGTTGACGATTCTCTTCTTCAATCGACGAGAGGAGATGAATCATGTATATCTTGACAAGACCGGGCAGTTTGTGTTATAATTAAATTGGGTAGGAATATTTGTCTTCTATCAACTACCCCGCCCAATAAATTGAGAGGCACTCTACGCAAGAGGAGGGAACGCGCAGTGTCGCTTGAAGCGCTGGGTCCATACACCACTTTAAGTCCCTGGGATCACCGCTACGCGGTAAGTCATCCCAAGCTACACGCCGTTTGGAGTCGGTGTCTTTCAGAGGCGGCATCGCTCCGTTATCAACTTCAGGTGGAAGCCGCACTTGTGGCTGGCTTCGAAGAGATAGGGCTCGCTCCTCAAGGAGCAGGGGAGCGAGTGGCCCAGGCGGCAGCCCGGGTAAACCCGGCGGCCGTTGCCCGGGAAGAGGAGCGAACCCGCCACGCCGTCCGAGCCTTGGTTAACTGTCTGGCGCGGGAGGCCGGGCCGGAGCTCGCCCCTTGGATTCACCTGGGGGCCACCTCCTCTGATATCACAGAGACGGCCCGTAGTCTCCAGTATCGGGAGAGCTTGGACGGGTTCCTCTTGCCGCAGTTGGTGGAGTTGCTCAGTGTCTGGGTGGAGCTAGCCGAGCGGGAGGCGGCTACGCCCCAGATCGGCCGGACCCACGGCCAACATGCGGTGCCCATCACTTTCGGGTTCACTACGGCCTTGTATGTGGAGCGGTTAGGTGGGTGCATTGAGGAGCTCCGCCGGGCCCGAGACCGGCTGGTGGGGAAGTTGACCGGTGCGGTGGGGGCGTACAACGCGCTGAGCTTGCTCGTCGGCGACCCGCAGGATTTCGAGCGGCGGGTCCTGGCACGGCTTGGCTTGGAGCCTGCCCCGATGACTAGCCAGATCCTGCCGCCTGAACCCTTCGCTGATCTTTTCCATGTTCTCACAAGC
>NZ_JBHGXH010000229.1:0-1347 GCF_041936445.1 Candidatus Darwinibacter acetoxidans
GAAGGATGGCATCGAGGCCATCAAGGCCTCCGGCCTCCTGGCGGGCTACATCGTCTTTCACCCGGCCCGACTCCGTGAGGAGGTCAAGAAGGCCTTGAGGCAACTGAACCATAGCCTGAAGGCCTCTGGTGAGGCTACAAAACCGTTCTGGGAGCACGTGCACGATGATGCCTTAGGCCTGGGGGACATGCACCAGTATGCTTACTGGTCACCACACTTCCACGCGGTCGGGGTCGGCTACCTGGTGAACGCGAAAGACTACAACCAGGCGACCGGCTGGATCTACAAGAACAAGCGACCAGGTGGTATCCCACTTTCGGTCCGGTGGAACGAGAAGGAAAACCGCTTCAATGACGACATTTACACGCTCTTCTCTTACCTCATGACGCATGCGGCCTATGTCCAGGGGAAGCGGGCGACCAGGACATTCGGCTATCTGAACCCGAAGCACGTTAAGAGGGTCGGTGACCAGTTCGTGAAGCACTATCACGCTGCGGTCTGCCCGGTCTGCGGGTCGCCGGTGGTCCGCTACTGGTTCAAGGATGATGAGCCGGACGAGCCTGAGGTCGATATCGAGGGTGAACTACGGCCTGTAGCCTGCCGGATATGTGGCTACAACTACGAAGTGAGGTTGTGATATGGTGAAAGATGACGAAATAATTGATTGCTACTGTTTTCAGGCTTCTGCGGATGCGACGTTCGAGGCGGTGCTCGAGGTCCTGGTCGAAGAGGCTGCGGCTACTGGGGGGTTTGTGATGATGTTCGGGCCCCCGGAGCTGCTCGAGGGGCTGGAGGAGGAGGCGGGGGGGGAGCCGCAGGCCCCCGCCCGCCTCCGGGGTCCGTCTGTGTTGCCTGGGCCTATGTGGTCGCCTCTGAGGTAACCTTCCGGACCGGAAGGGGGGCCTTGCCGCCCCCCTCTCCGGGCCTATCGCCATTGCCAAGGCCGAAGGCCGCGGAGCGCGAAGCGCGGAGTCAGCGACGCGAAGCGGAGCGTGTCCTCCTGGCTTCGGCAGGTATAAGTAACCGGGCACCAAAATAACGGTTAGCGGCGTCCTGGCTGATGCTAAAAACTTAGTCACTGGACAAAAATCCCGAGTGCCCCAACCGGGCGAAGAACTAGCAATTTGTTTTCGGGTCACGGTCGAGGCGCTGCGGGAGTACGATGATGTGTTAGCCTCGTCTGCATATAAAGGGCACGACACGAGTAGCCCGGACTTCAGTCCGAATCAAGATCCCGACCCTGCACAGTATCCTGCTATAGGGCTTAGTGTGAATCTGGAGACTCTCCAGTCTCCTTATGACTTTCCGGGCATGGGAACGGTCACAAACGAATACTGCGGTACCGTT
>NZ_JBHGXH010000230.1:0-1589 GCF_041936445.1 Candidatus Darwinibacter acetoxidans
TGCCGCGAGATACGGCGAAACGGGCAACCCGGGGGAGCTGAAGAAGATCGCTGACTACGCGCACATACTTTGCGGCGTGAGACTGGCGGAAGACGGCGAAGGGGAGGGCGATCCGTCATGACCGCCACCGCGCTGATCTACCGCATGGTGATCGCCGCTATGGCCGGGGAGCCGGACCGTATCGCGGAGCTTTACGAGGCTTACATCCGCGAGCGGCGCCTGCATGTGACGGTTGCAGAAATACTACAGAGCAAGAGGGAGAGCGCATGAAAAAGGGGGCCAGGCTGTGATTCTCTATCACGATCATTTTCAAAATTACAAACGCTACAACATACCGAAGGCGCAGCTAATAATTGCCGATATTCCCTACAACATCGGGGTGAACGCCTACGCCTCGAGTCCGCAATGGTATAAAGACGGCGACAACAAACAAGGCGAGAGCGAATACGCGGGAGCCGCCTTCTTCGACACTGATAAAGACTTCCGGATCGCGGAGTTTATGCACTTCGTAAACACGATGCTCAAAAAAGAGCCGAAGCAAAAAGGGCAGGCCGGGTGCATGATCGTGTTCTGCGAATTCGAGCAACAGTTCATGCTGATTGAGCAGGGCAGGAAATACGGCTTCCCTAACTACATAAACTTGGTCTTTCGCAAAAACTACTCCGCGCAGGTGCTCAAGGCCAATATGCGGATCGTCGGGAACTGTGAATATGGAGTACTTCTTTACCGGGACAAGTTGCCGAAATTCAGAAATAACGGGAAGATGATCTTCAACTGCATGGACTACGCGCGGGACACGACAACGCCGAAAATTCACCCTACACAAAAGAGCATACATCTACTGAAAAACCTGATCGAGATATTCACCGATCCCGGCGACGTGGTGATCGACCCGGTGGCTGGCAGCGGAGTGACGCTCCTTGCCGCCGAGCAATTAGGCCGAAAGGCCTATGGCTTTGAGATAAAACGGGAATACGTTAAAGCCTTCAAGGATAAGCTGGCCGGGAAGGTGCAAAGATCCATCTTTAACGTGCAGGTTGAACAGGCAGAAAAGGAAAGGCGAAAGGGGGCTACTCCATGACCTATAAATTCCGCCGCCGCGAGGCCCGACCCTTCCTCACCCTGGGCGAGCTGGTGCAGGACAAGCACCCGGAACTATTCCAAGCCCTGCAGCACCACGTCGAGCCACAGGACATAACCGGGATCATCCTGTCCCCGGCAGAACTGCGCGGCAAAGAAATATACTATGCGGAGCTAATGCAGGAGCGGCCCAAGCCTGGACTGGGGAGGGGTGGACAGTGACGCGGCAGAAGCTCAAGCAGGTGCGCTACTTGAAGCGGGAGATCGAGCTGCTCCAGGAGCAGATCGCCGCCGTCGAGGGCGAGATAGTCACGGATGTAGTCACGGGCAGCAGCCGCGAATTCCCTTACGGCAAGCGGAAATTCATCATCCGCGGCCTGCCGGGTGAGCGAAACGAAAAGCTCCTGCGGCTGCGGGACAGGCTGGAGCGGCGGATGAACGAACTCCAGGATATGCGGGCAGAGATATTCGCCTGGGTGGAGGGGATAGAGGACAGCCTGCTGCGGCAG
>NZ_JBHGXH010000231.1:0-1090 GCF_041936445.1 Candidatus Darwinibacter acetoxidans
CCGTAGCGGCTTACGTCCAAGGCAACCTCATACGCTACGTTAAAAAGACCGTTATCTTCAATGATCCGCTCCACCGCTAGCTGTTCCGGACTGTCCTGGTCACCGGCTATAATCTTCGGCGGCTCGCCCAGCAGCAGGTCAGCAAAGAGCAGCGTCAGCCGCTTGTGCCAGTTGAGGATCATTTCAAGCGTTGCCTGCTGGTCCTCGCGCAACAACCGAATCCAGTCTTTATATACCTGATCATGCTTGCCCTCAAATAGGAGCCGGTTCTGCGCGTATCTCTCCAGGCGCTCCGCTTCTGTCGGCGGCGGCCAGGGTTTGCCGGGGCTGATGAAATCCAAATTTGTAAGCAAATATATCACCACCTTAAGCTTACCAGCCGGGGGGCTTGTCTACCGGGCCAATGTTTATTCTCCTAGCAATAACAATTCCGGCATATGAAGTCACATCTACCTGGTCGTCATGCTCCCCGTTCGGGAACACTAAAAGCTCGTTTTCGTATTCTTCAAGCCACGGGGCATTTCTTAGGAAATAGACTGTGCCGGCCTCCATCCGGGCCATAACCGGTAAGGCCCGCGTTTCTTTGTCCGTCTCTGCCTTTAAGTCTATAACCGGAAGACCTTTCCGACGCAGCGTCTGGAACAGGGTCAGCCCCATGCTCTTTGTCTCTACACCTTGCAGCTTCGGGCGCCAGCGCTGATAACCTTGCTCAAATAGCTTCGGCTGGTCCGGCCCCTCAAGCCGCATCCGGATAACGTCCCGCAGCAGCAGGTCCTTGTGCGGTGTAACCAGCCATGTCGCCAGCACAAAATAATCAGCGCTGGTCTTGGTTGACGCTGCTGGGTCGCAGGTCTGGAAACACCAGCATTGATTGAGCGGGAAGCGCTTTGTTTCTTCTTCCTCGCCCAGCGTATGCAGGACAGCAAAGTCATCCGCAATCTCAAAATATCGGAACCACGCCCGCTTGAACTTGTTGCCCGCCGCCGGCGCAGGCTTCTGCTGGTAAAGTGCTGACCACAGGTAGCTGCCCAGGGCGATTTGAGTAGCCCGCAGTTCCGTTAACGGATACCGCGCCGGCCAGAGCGGCTCA
>NZ_JBHGXH010000232.1:0-1396 GCF_041936445.1 Candidatus Darwinibacter acetoxidans
CATGAAATAAGCTAGCAGCGCTACTAAGATTAGAAAACCGGTAAACTTCAAGATCAATAAGTATTCTTCCATGGCCATCCTCTCTCCTACTGCTGTTATCCCTGCCGCTCGTGCATAAAGGAGATGATCCGCACCCCGAAACGCTCATTAATCACCACGATCTCGCCCCGGGCAAAAGGGGCCTCGTTGGCCAGCAAAAGAACATCTTCATCTGCCGGTCGATTAAGTTCTAACAGGGACCCTTCCTCCAGGTTAATAAAATCCCGGATCTTGATCCTGGTTTTTCCTAATTCAGCAGTTAATTTTAAGCTGACCTTGTCAAATGCCGGGGCCCGCTCTTGTCTTGGCGGAGCGGTAGAATCCAGGGGCAAGGGATGGAATTCTACTTTCTGAACTTTAACCTCCCCCCCTTGCCTGGTTTCCGGGACCGGCTGCTCAAGATCTTTTCCTTCTTTCCAGTGCATGCTGCATCCTCACTTTATTGAATTAAAAAATTATCAAAATAAACTTCTTCTAACTTCCCGTTAGAGAGCAGGCTGTTCACCTGTTCTAATATCTCGGTTTTCAACTGCTCCATCCCCTCCTGCCCTTCTAGATCAGCCACGGTGGTACAGCGTAAGATCGAGATGATCACGGAGCGGATCTCAGGTTCCCGGCGATTAACCTCTTTAATTAAAGCTTTATCGTGGCTGCCAAAATAGAGCTTCAGGCGTAGATAGCGCCGACCTCCCTGGTCGGCCAGGTTTACCTGGAACTCTTTTATGGGGATGAAATGGCAAAGCTCTTCTTCTGAGCCGGCCCTGTCTTTAAACCAGCTCAGCAGCTCGCTGCCATGCTGAAACCAACCGGCAGTGGCCAGCACGCCGGCAACAATAAGCACCACGAGCAGCAGCTTAACCCTGTTTTTCTTCTTTTCTACGGGAGCATTCTCTGGAGAGGGCTCCTTGTTTGCCCTGGTATCCATGAGATCATCTGCCTTACCTTTTATTTTGATAAAGAGAGCACAATGGTAACCCGGCGGTTTTTGGCTCTCCCCTCGGGAGTATCGTTGCTCGCCAGCGGTTGGTACTCGCCGTAGCCGGTAGCGATGAAGCGGCCCGGGTCTAATCCTTTCTCCTCCACCAGGTAACGGGTTACCCGGACCGATCTCGCTACTGACAGCTCCCAATTGCTGGGGTAGCGCTCGGTATTAATAGGCAAGGTACAGGTATGCCCCTCAATGATCACCCGGTTATCAATCTCTCTGAAAAAAAGGGCTAAGGCATCGAGAAACTCCCGGGCCTCGGGCTTCAGCTCTGCGCTGGCCTGCTCAAAAAAGATCTGATTGGGCAGCTCCATGACAACCCCGCGCTCCTCGATCTTTACCTCGACCGTCCCCTCCAGGCCGGCCTTAATT
>NZ_JBHGXH010000233.1:0-5127 GCF_041936445.1 Candidatus Darwinibacter acetoxidans
CTTGCAACTCTTGCTTGACCGCTACCAATTCCGCTTGCGTGGCGAAGTCCTTGCCGTTGATAGTGTTAAGCAACGCCCGGACTTCTTCAAGTTTGGCGTTAGTGGCAAAGTCTTTCGAGTTGATACTGTTTAGCAGAACCCCTGCCTGTTCTAACTTTGCATCTGTCGCAAAATCTTTGCTGTTTATGCTGTTGAGTAGAACTCTAACCTGTTCCAGCGTAGCCTCGGTTGCCGGCGACACGATATTACCACTAGCGTCTTTGAGCGTCGCAAAAGGTGCTCCGTGTTGACCCTCTACGGGAGCGTACTCGTCCACCCCAGGCTTCTTGTACTGTGGTTTGGGCGATGCCAGTTGACCTGTTGGAGGATTGCCCTCTCTCAAAAGTTGATCCATATTATCCCTCCTAATACCACCTTGGTCTGTAGACCAGGGTTATTGGTCTATTTGTCGTGATTTGGTTTTCGCCAGGCAACAACGCCCAGCTGTGTAAGACCCAGTCATCGTCTATAAGGTCAACGCGGTTGGCTCCATCAACCGTGACCGACATATTGCGCTCGTCACAATCCACCTCAATCACACCGGTTGCGCCCGCCACTACAAACTCCCTGCCTGTGAGCGCATTGCTTACCACAAGGCTCGATACACTGCCCGCTGTCGTGATGAGAGGGTAGGTTGGAGCTGTGCCCTCCACCGTGATTGTTTGGGTACCCGACACAGTGACCGTCACCTCTTGCCCATACCAGTACGGGTCAGGTGCAACCATCGGTATCTGCAGCGCCAGTTCCGCCCCGCGGTCGATCCAGTCCTGGGGAGCGCCAAGGGGGTAAGAGATAAGGCATCGGTCATGGTGATGCTCCCTGTATGCCTCGATGGGCGGGTGCATCAAAAACGCCAAGAGCGCATCAAGGTCTTGCCTGATACGCTCTTTGTCACCTGGATGATAAATACGACCCTCTAAGCTAAACTGTCTGGGCTCAATGGTAGAAGTGCCCGTGACTACCGCCCCGTGTTTGCCGACCAAGTGCTGAAGGGGCACCCGTAGGCTAAATGGCACCAGTTTTAGGGTTATCGTCTCCGGCAATAATTTTTCTGCACCTAATGCGTTTGCTAATCTTATCACCTGCCACCCCTCCCTCTTACACCAAAATTGATCCGGCGTGCCATTTCGCGCTCGATTGCGTCTAGCATGTCTCTGCTTAGCTCGGTTGCGCTTGTGCCCGAGCTGTTGATAACAATGGAGCCGGGTTCAAACGTCACGCCGCCAAACGCACCCGGACCCGCTGCAGCGAATTCGAGAGCACCGAAGTCCGGCAGCCGCCGATCAAGGATGTTGCGGATGTCTTGAATAGGTGAGATGATCTGGCCCAGATGAGCCAGGGGACTCAGAAGGTCGATGAACAGGTCCCTGGTAGGCCCGGTTATCTCAGAAACCTGACGGCCCACGGTGCCCCGGTGCTCTCTGTCACCCTTCTCTCCGTGACCGTACTCGTCCATCTCGATCTTGTAATCGGCCAAACCCGCAAACGGCCTCCAGCCGAAAATGGAGATTCTCGCCAAGAGGTCAATGACCGTGTTCCATACCTGAGCTATGAACTTGACTATCGGGAGCAAGATGTTGTCCAAGAGGACAACGAATGGCTTCATCACCTTGTTGAGGATTTCCATCGCAAGGGCGAAGGATTCGGTTTCCATGAGGATGGTCAGAAACGCATCTAACCAGTTGCCGGAAGTTATGGCTTCGGCAAACTCAAACATCGTTTGACCAGCATTATACACAGCTGTCGTAAACCTATCCATCGGGTCGTCGATTTCCTTTAACCTGTCGCGCAAACCTTTGGACAGGCGAGCCATAAACCCACTTGCTTCGGCTTCTGGATCGCTACCGCCGCCCATCAGGGCGTCGAGTTCTTCCTGGAATTCATCCAGTTTGAAGAGGGCTTCTTCGGCTTGGCTGACAAGGTCCATAACGTAACCAATGGCTTTGTTAATGGGCTCCCGGATTTCCTCCGGCACTTTTTCCCAGATGGTCGAGAAGAGTTCTCTGATCTTCTCAAGCGCCGTGGTGAGCTTCGATTTACCCTCATCTAGGCCCTCGACAACGCCCTCAGTCCACGCCTCCATGATGGCTGCGCCGCCCTCGTCTATATCGGAGAGTGGACCTTCTGGTGGTGGAGAGGTACCAACCATATATCTGGCCACAATGCCCGCGATCCACTCGACTGCGGCCTCAACGTCTCCGGCCTTGTCATAGATGGCGCCGATCCAGGCATCCATGACCCGCTCATTTCCGGCCCGGAACTCCTGAGCCAGCTCGTCAAACCCCACAAGAGCCAACACATTGGGGACCCAATTCCGATTGAGTTCGTGCGCCTCTGGGGGCGAGAAGTGGGACCCCAGGTAGGCAATGAACATGGACTGGATTTCAGGCCCAACCTCGTCAAAGGTCTTTTCGCCCAACTCGGGGAAGCGGGTCTTGAACCATCTCCAGTAGTGCTCGACTGTGGTTTGTGCTGCCGCTCTCCAGTACGCCTCACTACCCACTTCGAGGCCAGCAGCCAGTTCTTCAAACCTGGCCTGATCTATTTCACTGCGGTACTCTACACCACCCTCGAATCCAGTCATACCATAGGGCACCCTGGCCCCCGGTCCGCCTTCTGCTCGATAGATGGCGTCCAGCAGCTCCTGGAGTGTGACTGCCCCCTCGATCGCCTCATCAATAGCATCGATAGTCTGCTCGATCAAGGGTAGCCCCAGAGCCTTTCGGATCTCGTTCTCGTCCACATCCCAGATCCGGGCATACATCGCAGTATACTCGCCCCACAGCTCCTCCGGGTGCTTCATGACCTCTGCGATGGCATACTGCAGGTTTTCGGCATACTCTTCTTCGGGAGTTAGCCCCATGTCGATCCCAGTGATACCTAGCAACTCCCTGAGCCAATCCAGACCTTTAACTGTCCACTCCCAAGTCGTCTTTACTGTGTCGTTAATCCACGGCCAAGCGGTTTCGTAGATCCAGGAGATGAACGTGTCGAGTGCCCCAACGGCCCAAGACCAGAGAGTCTTGGCCCCATCTGAAATCACAGGCCACGCCGTTTGGTAGATCCATGTCACGAACTTGTCTATATATCCCTTAGACCAGCCCCAGATGGTGGATATGCCATTGACGATGAAGCCCCATTGGGCATAGAGCCACTCGACAAAGCTGTCCCATTTGCCTTTGGACCAGCTCCAAACTGTGGAAGCCCCATCCTTTATAACCGGCCAGGCAGTATCCTTGATCCAGGAAATGAATGTGTCAACGGTTCCTGCGAGCCAAGACCAGGTAGTCTTCGCAACCCCGTCGATGTAAGGCCAAGCCGTATCCTTGATCCATTCAATGAACTTTGACACTGTTCCCTTGGCCCAGTCCCATGTTGTCTCCACAGTGTCATTTATCCAAGGCCAGGCTGTTTCTAGCAACCACTCCAGGAACTTCGACAGAATCTCTGTGGTCCAGTTCCAAATGGTCTCAATGGTCTGATGGCCCCACTCGATGATGGCATCGATAACGGGCTCGATCTTTGCCCATGCGTTTTCAACCGCCGTGCGTATACCTAACCAATCACTTTCCCAGGCCAGGTACAGCGCTCCGATTGCAGCAATTATCAGAATGGGTTTGCTGGTCAAGATGTTAAAGATTGCTCCCAATGCTCCTATGATTTTGCCCGTGACAATCATCGTGGTGCCTAGAGTGACTAGTACGCCTAACACGCCGGCGATGGCACCGCCGAACATGACAACCTGACGGACCAACTTGGGGTTCTCTTTGATCCACTTGCTGGCACCGACTACGATATCCGTAAACCACTTAGCAATATTGATAAGGGGTGCCTGTAGTTCACTCCCAATGGTGCGACTAAAGCCACCCATGGCGCGCCCCAGATCATCCATGGTGTCGCCAAACAGCTCGCTCTTCCGGGCAGCCTCCTCGTCCATCACAATGCCGAGATCATGGGCTCGCTTGCGCAGCTCCTCGATAGCTTCCGAACCGCCGCGAATGGCAGGCATGAGTTTCCTCGCTACGCGGTTCCCAAAAAACTCCGAGGCAAGCGACGCCTGCATCTGGGCGTCATCCATTTGGGAGAGGGCCTCGACGATCTGCATGAAACTCTCTTCGGTGGTGACGGCGCCCTTGTCTAGATCATCAAGGCTAAAGCCCATCTGCTTCAGCGTCTCGCGATATTTCGCGTTCCCGCGCCGGGCTTCACCCAGTCGGCGGTTGAGGTTACCAATGGCCATTTCAAATTGTTCGGTAGCTACACCGTTCTGCCCAAGTGCGTATTCGAGTTCTTGATATGCCTCCACGGACAAGCCGATCTCTTGGGATGCTTTGGCAACTCGGTCGCCATAGTCGGCGGTGGTCTTGGCCAGGCCAAGCATGGCCGCTTTTAGGGCGGCAAGAGGGACGCCTGCGAGCTTGGTCATCTTACTACCGACGTCCGTCAGGCGTTTGCCGAGCTCATCGCCGAACTTGATCGCGGCTTTGGTCGTTTCTTGGAGAGTCTTGCCGACGTCTGTGGCCTGCTTTTCGGTGTCCCGAAGGCTCTTGTTAGCCTTCTCGTTCTCTATGAAGATAGAACCGAAGAGTCTAAAAATCTCCATACCCTCACCGCCCTTTCTCGTAGGCCTCGACCACGGCCAGCATTTCTTTCATGATTTCTTCAGAAGACTTATCACTGTACTTGATGTGGGGCTTCAAGAGCGTTCGTTTAAATTCGTTATATGACTTAAAGCCAACCAACCCAGTCGCCATTAACGGATACGTTCCGCTCCATAGCTCCCAGACTGTTTTTTCTTGCTCCGCCTCCATCGCGTGTTTGATATACTTTGCCGCAATGGATATAGGTAGCCCCTTGATTAGAGACGCATCATACGTCTTGGATAATAGCTCTGCTATTCTTGGACTTGGGACGTAACAGCAGAAGATAAAAAATCTTTTATGCCCTCGGTTTCGCCTAACTCTTTGATAAATTCCATCAGGTTAACAGCCTTAGCCTCTTTAACCGTACAGCCCTTGACTTCGGCTACCAGGTCGTAAATTTCCGTCTTTGCTCGGTGGGCTTTGGCAAGCACTTGCATCATGAGAT
>NZ_JBHGXH010000234.1:0-1275 GCF_041936445.1 Candidatus Darwinibacter acetoxidans
CGGTCTGGGCGGTGTCTCCATCAGCCGCCGCAGGTCCTCCAAGCCCGCGTCCTCATAATCGGAGGCGGCAAGGGTGATCGGCTCGATATGATAAGCAAATGCCTGATACAACTCCGGATGCTTGTCCGCGATCAGCTCGCCGATAGTCAGGAAGGGCTGAACGTCGCGGCGGCGGAATTTATAAGTCATGGAGTGGCCCCCTTTCGTGTCATGCCGTTTCTCTTTTCGCTTGAATTATCTCCGCCACCGTTACGTGAAGATGACGCTCCTTCACGTACTCTTCGTAAAGCTCAGCCACAGCCACACTCTCCCCGGCCATCACAGCGATCACCATGCGATAAATCAGGGCGGTGGTGGTCATGGTGCGTCACCCTCCCCTTCATCGCCGTCCTCCGCCAGCTGCACGCCGCACAAAATATGCGCGTAGTCAGCGATCTTCTTTAGCTCCTCCGGGTTGCCCGTTTCGCCGTAGCGGGCGGCATACTTGATAATACTCGCCAGGCAGAAATGCTCCGCGTAGCCCAGCGAAATGATCAAGTCCATCGGCTCGACACCGGGCACGATATAGTGATCGCTGCCCTGCGTCTGGCAGTATTCCTTGCCGCGCTCTCTGGCCTCATAGACGCTGGGCGGGCCTGCAGCTTTCCCTTTATGCCTGCTGCTTAAGTAGGTCTTGATCTCCGGCAATGCGAATCCCGCAGCATCCAGGTAGGCAATAAACTGATCTTTTTTGCTGTTCACTTCACGTCCCCCCTCTTTCTGCCGTTGTCGCTGTTATTTTCCGTCGCCTCCAGCGCGATGGCCTTGATCCCGTCGTTCCGCAGGATCCGCTCTGCAGTGTGCTTGGCTTCAGGGGCGGCGTTGGCCTCGACGGCCATCTGGAACATTCCTTTGACGATGTATAGCACCTAAATCCCCCTTTTCAGTAGGTCATCCACCCCGCGGCAAAGAACATACTCCCCGCCGTGCGCTTCAATGTCGGACTGGAATTTTACCTGATGGACACTTTGCCGCCCCCGCGCCGTTTTCAGCTCGATAAAAAGCACTCGGCCGCACTTGACAGCGATTAGATCCGGGATTCCTCTGTATGCGCCGAGCCCCTGGAGCACATAGAATACGAACCAATTGCGCCAACGAAGATAATCCTGCACTTGCTGCCGTATGTCAGTTTCGGTCATTTTCGGCCCGCTCATTTCTTCCGCTCCTTTTCCGCATAGTAATTCCGGCTGCTGTCAAGCCGCGCCCCGGCACACAGACAGCAGGGCTTGCTTGTGA
>NZ_JBHGXH010000235.1:0-14741 GCF_041936445.1 Candidatus Darwinibacter acetoxidans
GAGGAACGAAGGGCTGGGGACCTTTGCTGCGACGGATCGCGAACGCTACTTTCACTTTCTAATCCGAACAAAAGAACACATTCAACTCGTCGCAACAGGGTGGCATTGGGTCTTCGATCCTACAGTAGCTTGACGCTATCCAAATAGTCCAAAGGTGTTGACCCGAATTTTCAGCTTTGCTATAATACAATAGCATGAGAAGCGGGAGCATCGTGGAGCACCGGACCTTTAACTCGGGTGTTCTGTGTGGGAGGATGTCCCGCGATCATATTCTTAGTGGTGTTGTGCAGGCGTGGCGGAATTGGCAGACGCGCTAGACTTAGGATCTAGTGGGCAGACCCCGTGAGAGTTCGACTCTCTCCGCCTGCACCATTTTCATATACATAACTGGTTCGCTGCCAAGCTGGTTACACTTTCAAGTGTACTTTTTTTGCGTTAAGGCGACGAAAGGAGAATGCGCATTATGGCTGCCAAATTGGAGAAACTGGAGAACAGCAGAGTCAAGCTCACCGTAGATATAGATGCCGATGGTTTAGAGCAAGCTATGGAAGAAGCTTACCGGAAGAACGTGAAGCGGATCACCATCCCCGGCTTCAGGAAAGGCAGGGCCCCCCGCAAGCTCATCGAGCTGAACTACGGACCCGATGTGTTTCTCGAAGATGCGGTGGAGATCCTTTTGCCCCGGCTCTATGAGCAGGCAGTGGAGGAAACCAAGATTCAGCCGGTGGACCGGCCCGAGGTAGATATTACCGACATCGCGCGGGGCAAGGGCGCGACTTTTACCTATACCGTTGATGTTTACCCCGAACTGCAGCTGGGGACCTACAAGGACCTGGAAGTGGAGCGGGAGATTGTCAAAATAACCGATGAAGATGTGGAAAACGTCCTCAAGCAGCAGCAGGAGCGGGGCGCGCAGCTCGTGGTTCCCGAACGCAAGGTGGTGCAGGAAGGGGACTTTTTAGTCATCGACTACATGGGGTACATAGATGGTCAACCCTTCAGCGGTGGCGCCGCGGAAAACCAGATGATCCAGGTGGGTTCTGGACGCTTCATCCCCGGCTTCGAGGAGCAGCTGGTGGGTATGGAAGTTGGCCAGAGCTCCAAGATCACCGTAACTTTCCCCGAGGACTATCATGCCGAACAGCTCGCGGGGAAGGAAGCGGTTTTCCACGTCACCGTGAAGGAACTGAAGGTGCGGGTCCTGCCCGAGCTGGACGATGAGTTTGCCAAGGATATCAGCGAGTTCGACACCTTGGAGGAGCTGCGGGCTCACATCCGCAAGAATCTCGAGGACGAGGCGACCCGCAGAACCAACATTCAGATGGAGAATAAACTATTAGAGCTCATCGCGGAAGGCAGCCAGGTGGAAGTCCCCCAATCCATGATCAAGCGTGAGGCGGAGTATCTCTACGGATCTTTCCTCCAAAACCTGGCGATGCAGGGGATCCGCGAGGATGTCTACCTGGAGATCACCGGCAGGAGCAAAGAGGAGATCCTGGAAGACTTTGAGCCGCAGGCGAAAACCCGCATCATCTACGATCTGATCCTGGAAGCGGTGCGGGAAAAAGAAGGGATTGACGTTTCCGAAGAAGAAGTGGATGATCGGATTAAGGAGTACCTCGAGCAGTACGCAGATGAGCCTGAGGCGCAGGAGCGGGTGCGGGCTTACTGGAATGAGCAGAGGGAGCAGATCGCCATGGGCCTTGCCCGGGAGAAAACCATGCAGCTCATCGTGGATAGTGCCCGCATCACTGAGGTGGAAGCTCCTCGCCAGGAAACTGCGGAGGACTCTGCAGAGAATTAAGAGCAGAAAGGCGGGGTGAGGATTGAGCGTGTTAATCCCAATGGTTGTTGAACAGACGAATCGTGGGGAGCGGGCCTTTGACATTTACTCCCGGCTCCTCAAGGATCGCATCATCTTCTTGGGAGGCCCCATCGATGACCATGTGGCCAACCTGGTCATTGCCCAGCTTTTGTTCTTGGAATCCGAGGATCCGGATAAAGATATCCACTTGTATATAAACAGCCCAGGTGGGGTAATCTATTCGGGATTGGCCATCTATGACACCATGCAGTACATTAAGGCCGATGTGTCCACGATCTGCGTGGGCATGGCAGCGAGCATGGGCGCCCTGCTGCTCAGTGCGGGCACAAAGGGCAAGCGCTTTGCCCTGCCCAACTCCCGGATTATGATCCACCAGCCCATGGGAGGTGCCCAAGGACAGGCCAGCCAGATCGAGATCCAGGCCAAGGAGATTCTCCTGCTCAAATCGCGCATCAATGAGATTCTCCAGCAAACCACCGGTCAACCCCTGGAGAAGATCCAGCAGGATACCGATAGAGATTACTACATGTCCGCGAAAGCCGCTGTTGAGTACGGCATCATCGATGGTGTCCTCACCAAAAGGCAGGTCCAGAGCAATTCCGGGCAGTAAGGGATAAATGAGGTGATTGGATGTTCAAATTTGGCGATGAAAAAGGACAGCTGAAGTGTTCTTTTTGCGGCAAAATGCAAGAACAGGTCAAGAAACTCATCGCCGGGCCGGGGGTCTACATCTGCGACGAATGTATTGAGCTGTGCAACGAGATCATAGAAGAGGAATTCACCGAAGATCAAGATCTGGAGCTGGAAAACGTACCCAAGCCCAAGGAGATCAAAGAGGCCTTGGACGAGTACGTTATCGGGCAGGAAGAAGCCAAGAAGACCCTGGCTGTAGCTGTGTACAATCACTACAAACGCATCAACAGCAACTTCAAAAGCGATGATGTGGAGCTGCAGAAAAGCAACATCCTCATGCTGGGGCCCACAGGCAGCGGCAAGACGTTCTTGGCCCAGACCCTGGCCAAGATCCTCAATGTTCCCTTTGCCATTGCTGATGCCACCAGCCTCACCGAGGCCGGCTATGTGGGCGAAGATGTGGAGAACATCCTGCTTCGGCTGATCCAAGCGGCAGACTACGATGTGGAACGGGCTGAGAAGGGCATCATCTACGTAGATGAGATCGACAAGATCGCCCGCAAGTCTGAGAACCCATCCATCACCCGCGATGTTTCCGGAGAAGGCGTGCAGCAGGCACTGCTGAAGATCCTGGAGGGCACAATTGCCAGCGTACCGCCGCAGGGCGGGCGCAAGCATCCCCATCAGGAGTTTATCCAGATCGATACCACCAACATCCTGTTCATCTGCGGCGGAGCCTTTGACGGGCTGGAAAAGATCATCGAGCGCAGGATCGGACAGAAGAGCATTGGTTTCGGTGCTGAGGTCCTGAGCCGGGAAGAAAAGAAGATCGGCGAGATCCTGCGGCAGATCATGCCCGAGGATCTCCTGCGCTACGGGCTGATTCCCGAGTTCATCGGGCGGGTGCCGGTGGTGTGCACCCTGGATGCGCTGGATGAGGAGATGCTGGTGCGGATCCTCACCGAGCCCAAGAACGCACTGGTCAAGCAGTTCCAGAAACTGCTGCAGATGGACGGCGTGACCCTGGAATTCGAGCCTGAGGCCCTGCGCATCATTGCCAAAAAGGCCCTGGAGCTGAAGACGGGCGCCAGGGGTCTGCGCACCATCGTGGAGGGGCTCATGCTGGATGTGATGTACAGCGTCCCCTCGGAAGAAGATGTTTCGAAGTGCGTGATCACCACAGCGGTGGTGGAAAAGCGGGAGCAGCCGCTGCTTGTCCGCAGTAAGAGCAAGGGCAAGGGCAAAGAGGAGAGCGCCTGATTCAGGAGAAGATGCAAGAGTATAGGTAGGGATAAGCTGGAAAACCGGCTTATCCTTTTTCTTTCTCCTGGGCATAATAGATGCTGTAAGCTTGGGGGAAGGAGCAGTACACATGGAAATTCTGGGGTTGATCAACCTTTTCTTTGCCATTGTCATCGGTTTGTATTTCTGGAATCTCCTCCGTCAGCAGCAGGGGAGCAAAACCGCCGTGGACCGGGAGTCCCGGCGGGAGATGGAAAAGCTCCGGCGGCTCAAGAGCATCGCCCTGAGCGAACCCCTCTCTGAACTGACGCGCCCTAAGGAGCTCCAGGAAATCGTGGGGCAAAGCGACGGTCTGAAGGCGTTAAGGGCTGCCCTCTGCGGCGCCAATCCGCAGCATGTGATCATCTACGGCCCGCCTGGGGTGGGCAAGACCGCCGCGGCCCGGGTGGTGCTGGAGGAAGCCAAGAAGAACCCCCTTTCCCCCTTTGCGCCTGATGCGGCGTTTGTGGAAGTGGATGCCACCACCGCCCGCTTTGACGAGCGGGGCATAGCCGATCCCCTCTTGGGTTCGGTCCACGATCCCATCTACCAGGGGGCCGGGCCCCTGGGCGTGGCGGGGATTCCCCAGCCCAAGCCCGGGGCGGTGACCAAGGCCCACGGCGGGGTGCTGTTCATCGACGAGATTGGGGAACTCCACCCCATCCAGCTCAACAAACTTCTCAAGGTCCTGGAGGACCGCAGGGTGTTTCTGGACAGCGCCTACTACTCAGCGGACGACCACAACATCCCGCAGCACATCCACGATATCTTCCAAAACGGACTGCCCGCGGATTTCCGCTTGGTGGGGGCCACGACGCGCCTGGCGGAAGAGCTGCCGCCTGCGCTGCGCTCACGCTGTCTGGAGATCTACTTCCGCAGTTTGACCCCGGAAGAGATCGGCATCATCGCCGCCAACGCCAGCGCCAAGATCAAGCTGCCCCTGGAGCCGGGGGCCCTAGAGGAGATCAAGCGCTTTGCCGCCAACGGCCGGGATGCGGTGAATATGGTGCAGCTCGCCGGTGGTGTGGCCTTCAGTGAAGGGCGCAGGACCATCACCAAAGCTGATGTGCAGTGGGTGCTCAGCTGCGGTCAGTACACCCCCAGGCCCCAGAACCGCATCCGCCAGGAGCCGGCGGTGGGCGTGGTCAACGGACTGGCCATGTATGGACCCAACCTGGGTACGGTGATCGAGGTGGAGGCCGCGGCCGCCGCCTCCCGACCCGGCAGGGGACAGGTTAAGGTTACGGGCATCATGGATGAGGAAGAATTCGGACGGCAGGGCAGGACCATGCGCCGGCGCTCCCAGGCCCTCTCCTCGGTGGATAACGTCCTCACTGTGCTCAGAACCTGTCTAGCCCTACGCCCCCAGGACTACGACATTCACATCAACTTCCCCGGGGGCATCCCCGTGGACGGACCTTCCGCGGGGGTGAGCATGGTCACCGCGGTGGCCTCGGTCCTCACCAACCAGCCGGTATCTAACCTGGTGGCCATGACGGGGGAGGTGACCATCCGGGGCTTGGTGCGGGCCGTGGGGGGAATTGTCCCCAAGGTGCGGGCAGCAGGCGAAGCTGGGGTGAAGAAGGTGCTGATCCCCAAGGAGAACTGGCAGGAGAGTTTTGCCCTACAGCGGGAAGTGGAAGTGGTGCCGGTGAGCACCATCCAGGAGGTTTTGGAGCATGCGCTGTTGGAGGCAGCCGACCAACTGCACCTTCCTGCCGCCCCCCGCACACAGGGCGCCTTATTAGGAGCGTTTCCTAAAATCACCCCGGGAATAATTCCCTGATTTTCCAAACTATGATACAATAGAGGTACATGAACCAATGGGGGTGTAGAAATGGCAGAGAAGGTTTCCTCTCAGATGTTTCCGTTGCTACCTCTCCGTGGAACGCTTGTTTTCCCCTATATGGTTACACCGCTGGAAGTTGGGCGGCGGCGCTCAATAGAAGCCATCGAGCAGGCCGTGGTTGGAGACGGGCGTATAGTTTTGGCGGCACAGCATCATGTGCACACTGAAGAGCCTCAACCCGATGATATATACAAAGTAGGCACCCTGTGCGAAATAAAGCAGCTGCTGAAGGTACCCGAGGGTCAAGTGCGCGTACTGGTAGAGGGCCTGGCCCGAGTCACCCTCGAACATGTGGATGATGCTGATGGTTATTACGAAGCATTTATAACCGTTGTCCCCGAAATAGATGGAGAGATGACCAGGTTGGAGCGGGAGGCGCTGGTGCGCAGCGTCCGGGAAGAGTTTGGCAAGTATGTGCGCCTCGGCAAGAAGATACCAGCCGAGGTGCTCATGTCGGTAAGCGGTATTGAAGATCCCCATCGCCTGGCGGATACCATCGCCAGCCAGCTTCTGATTTCCTTCCAGGAGAAGCAGAAGCTTCTGGAGATCTTCCCTGTGGATCAGCGGCTGGAAGCCATTTTAGGCCTCCTCTACCGGGAAGGTGAGATCCTCAGCCTGGAGAAGTCCATCCAGCAGCGGGTACGCCGGCAGATGGAAAAGGCGCAGCGGGAGTACTACCTGCGGGAGCAGATCAAAGCCATCCAGGTGGAACTGGGTGAGCGGGATGAAAAGGGCAAGACCGAGACGGAGGAGATGAAGGAGCGGCTCCAGGAGGCTAAGCTTCCCAAGGAGGCTAAGGCCAAGGTGCTGCACGAAATCCACCGCCTGGAAAGGATGCCCCCCATGTCCGCGGAAGCCACCGTGGTCCGCAATTATATCGACTGGATGCTCTCCCTGCCCTGGTCCAAGCGGACGAAGGACCGCCTGGATCTGAACATGGCCGAGGAGATCCTCAACGAGGACCATTACGGCCTGGAACAGGTGAAAGAGCGCATCTTGGAGTTTCTGGCTGTGCGCCAGCTCACCAAGAACTCCAAGGGGCCGATTCTCTGCCTCGTGGGCCCGCCGGGGGTGGGCAAGACCTCCCTGGCCCAATCTGTGGGCAAGGCTCTCAACCGCAACTTCGCCCGCCTTTCCCTGGGCGGCGTGCGGGATGAGGCGGAGATCAGGGGGCATAGGCGCACTTATATCGGGTCGCTGCCCGGGCGCATCATCCAGACCATGCGCACCGTGGGCACCCGCAATCCAGTAATCGTCCTCGATGAAATTGATAAGCTGGCCTCTGATTTTCGGGGAGACCCGGCCTCCGCCCTTTTGGAGGTGCTGGATCCCGAGCAGAACAACAGCTTCGTCGATCACTATCTGGAAGTTCCCTTTGATCTATCTGAGGTCTTTTTCATTACCACCGCCAATGTGCTGCACACCATTCCGCCTCCCCTGCGGGACCGGATGGAAGTGATCAGCATCCCTGGCTACACTGAATACGAGAAGTTTGAGATTGCCAAGCGGCATCTCTGGCCTAAGCAGCTCAAGGCCAACGGACTCAAGCCTGAACAGATCCAGATCTCCGATAACACCATCCACAAGGTGATCAGCGAGTACACCAAAGAAGCTGGCGTGAGAACTTTAGAGCGCCGCCTGGGCACCATCTGCCGCAAGGTGGCCACGGAGATTGTCAAGGGCCAGATCACCAGCGCCCGGATCACCGTGAGCAACCTCCACAAATACCTGGGTGTCCGGCGCTATATCCCCACCGCGGCGGACAAGGAGGATAAGGTGGGCGTAGCCACCGGCCTGGCCTACACCCAGGTGGGAGGCGAGATCCTCAGCATCGAAGTGACGGTGATCGAGGGCAAGGGTAAGCTCACCCTCACCGGGCAGCTGGGGGATGTGATGCGGGAATCGGCCCAGGCCGCCCTGAGCTATGTGCGCTCCAGGGCTGCTGAGCTGGGCATTGATCCCAAGTTCCATGAAAGTAAGGACATCCACATGCACATACCGGAGGGGGCTGTCCCCAAAGATGGGCCCTCCGCGGGCATCACCATTGCCACCGCCCTGGCCAGTGCCCTCACCAACCGGCCGGTGCGGGCCGATGTGTCCATGACCGGGGAGATCACCCTCAGGGGCAGGGTCCTGGCGGTGGGAGGCATCAAGGAGAAGCTCTTGGCTGCCCACCGGGCCGGTATTTCCCGGGTTCTGCTGCCCGCGGAAAACGAGAAGGATCTGGAGGAGGTGCCCGCCAACGTCCTCAGCAAGCTCCAGATCACCTTTGTGGACCACATGGACCAGGTGCTGGCCCATGCGCTCTACCTGGAGCCGGTGGATCCCGAGCCCCCCGCCTTCATCCTGCCGGAAGCGGCGCAGGTGGCCGATGGGTCCTGGATGGGGGAGCACGAGGCATGATCCTCAACGTGCACAACGCAGAGTTTCTCACCAGCGCGGTGAATGCCCGGGGCTATCCGGTCCATGATCTCAAGGAGATCGCTTTGGTGGGGCGTTCCAATGTGGGCAAGTCCTCGCTCATCAACGCTTTGGTGAACCGCAGGAAATTTGCCCGCACCTCCAACCAGCCTGGGCGCACCCAGTCCATCAACTTCTACCGCGTCGACCAGCTGTGCCTGGTGGACCTGCCTGGCTACGGCTTTGCCAAGGTGCCCGCGGCTGTGCGCAGTGCCTGGCGGCCCATGATTGAAGGCTATCTCACCGGCCGGCCCAATCTGGTGGGGGTGCTGCACCTGGTGGATGTACGGCACGAGCCCACCAAAGATGATCAGGTGATGAACCTCTGGCTCAGGGAAATGGAGCTGCCCTCGGCTTTGATTGCCACGAAGGTGGACAAGATCAGCCGGGGCCACTACCAAAAGCATGTTCAGATGATTAAGGCTGCCCTGGGCCGAGAACCCGTGCTCTTTTCGGCCCAGACCAAAGAGGGCCGGGACGAGGTTCTGCAGATCATCTGCACCCTGGCCGGGTTGATGTAGAAGGAATGGAAAGGGGTCTTCAGTGCGCAATGCGTACTGGAGACCCCTCTTTTTTACTGCTTCCCTCCGGGGAGTTTTTTGGGGAGGGGGCCCAGGATAGCAGGATATCCCAAATTGATAAAGAATTACCATTACAGGGCTGATGGGATTGGGGGGGTGCTGCTATGGAGCAGCGAGTGGAAAGACTGCAGAAGATCACCGCGTTTATCACTGCTGCCACAGCCTTAATCTTAGGCGTTATTTTTTATAATGGCGCAGGTGAGCAGGGATGGCTCGTTTTGCTCAGCCTTGCGGCAGTGTTTCTTTATCTGCAGACAATTGTAGTGCGCATTGGGGAACGTGCCGACTATTCCTTGGCTACCGCCTCCGTTCTCCCAATTGTGTTTCTGTGCGGGCCCACTCCGGCGATGATCGTTTCAGCTTTGGCCGGGATTGCCGACGGGGTGGTGCACAAGAAGGAATGGCCGAGGATTATGTTCAACGCGGCCCAGCTGCCCATCTCGGCTTTGATGAGTGCCCTGGCTTTTGGGTTTTTCCGGGATCACCTGGGAAGTACGGGGCTCAGCCTGATGGTGTCCATGGCGGCCGGGGCCTTGGTGTATATCCTGGCCAACATCTCCCTGGTGGCCCGGATGGTGTCCATCTGGCGGTCCGCGAGCTGGTTGTCGACGCTGCGGATGCTGCTCTCCCGCAGCCTGCTCAGTACGGTGAGCAGTGTCCTCATCGGCCTGGTGTTTACCTTGTTTGTCAAAGCCTACGGCTTTTGGGGCGTTGTGGGCTTCGGGGTTTTGCTGATCAACCTTTCGGGCATGCTAAAGGCGGCCGTGGAGGTCAGCAGCGAGCGGGCGCGCCGGAGAGAGCTGGAGGAGGTCTTGGTCATCGACGAGATGACCGGTGCGCTCAACTTCCGCTTCCTCAATAAATGGCTCAACGAGCCTTCGGATGATGCTGTGACCGTGCTGTTTTTTGATATAGATGATTTTTCGGTGTTCAACAACGAACACGGACATGTGGAAGGCGACCGGGTTTTGAAGATGTTAGTGGAGACCATCCTCGGGAGCATCCGCCCCCGTGATAAGGTGATCCGCTACGGCGGTGATGAGTTTGTGGTGCTCTTGGAGGGCGTTGGGACTGAGGGCGGCGCCCGCGTGGCCGAGCGCATCATGGCCAATCTGAAGGGATTGCGGGAAAGCTATTGGAACAAGCCCTTAACCGTGTCAGTGGGCATCGCTTCCAAACCGGGACATACCAGGGATAAGCACCAACTGCTGCTGTTTTCAGACCAGGCCATGTACGCGGCTAAAAAGGCCGGCAAGAACACACTGCGCGTGTGGAGCAGTGAATGCGCTCAGGCTGCGGCTGCCACGGAGGACCCTTGCTAGGGTCTTTCTTTGCCTACTGGCTGGGAGTGTGCTGTCCTGAGGGAGGGAATGAACATGAGCACAGGATTGGATTTCGCAGCGCTGCTTGGGGAGATCGTGGAAGAGTGCCGGCCCCATGCGGAAAGAGGCCAGCTCCCAACCTATATCCCTGAACTGCGGAAGGGCAATCCCAGGCTCGCGGGCATTGCCCTGCAGACAGCAAGGGAGCTGTACGAAGCCGGTGACACCCGGGTGAACTTCACGCTGCAGAGCATCTCCAAGGTGTTCAGCCTGCTGGTGGCCATTGAGGAACGGGGGCCCGAGGCTGTGTTCGCCAAGGTGGGTGCGGAACCCACAGGAGATCCCTTTAACAGCATAGTCAAGCTGGAGACTGCGGAGAAAAAACCGCCCAACCCCATGATCAACGCGGGGGCCATCGCCGTCTGTTCGCTGATTCCCGGCGCCACTGTTGAAGAGAGGTTTGGCCGGATTGCCGGACTGCTGGAAGCGATCCTGGAGCGCCCCATCACCATCGATGAGGCCGTGTACAGATCGGAAAAGGAGACCGGCCACCGCAACCGGTCCCTGGCCTATTTTCTCAAAGATATCAACTGCCTGGAGGGGGATGTGGAGGAGGTACTGGATCTGTACTTCCGGCAGTGCTCCATTTTAGTAAATTGTGCCGATCTAGCCCGCATAGGCATGTTCTTCGCCACGAAGGGTATAAATGGAGCGGATACGCCGCTGGTTTCTGCCCGTGCGGTGCGTTTGGTGTCCACCTTTATGGTGACCTGCGGCATGTACAACGGGTCCGGCGAGTTCGCCATCCAGGTGGGAATCCCGGCCAAGAGCGGAGTGTCCGGAGGGATCCTGGGTGTGGTTCCCGGCCGCTTCGGTGTGGCCACCTTCGGTCCCGCCTTGGATCGCAAGGGCAACAGTGTGGTGGGCATCAGCATGCTCAAGCGTCTGTCGGAGGTTCTCGACTTCAGCATCTTTTAGGGGAGGGTGCTATGGGTAACGAGCGCATCACATTTTCAACCAGGAGGTTCCTGGTGGGTAGGGCAGGCCCTTTCCCCCGGGTGGTTTTCCGCGAAGAGGTTATCTTGGCGCTGGACCGGTATTCTCATACGCACTCCGTCGGTGAACAGGGCGGCTTTCTCATCGGGCGCAAGCAGGAGCTGAAAAGCGCGGAGAAATTCGAGGTGCTCATCGAACGGTTTGTCCCCATCCCGCAGAGAAGCGGCGCTTCGCGCTTGGTCATCACCCAAGAGCACTATGACAGCGTGCAGAGTGCGCTGCGCAGGAGCGGCCGCGGTGAGGAGATCGTGGGCTGGGCCCACATGCACCCCGGCTTTGGGGTATTTTTATCCGCCTTCGACAAAGAACAGCATGAAAGGTTCTTCCCCGAGGATTGGCAGGTGGCCTATGTAATGGACAACTTATCTGCAGAGCGGGCCGTCTACCAGATGGTTGATGGGGAGTGGAAGCGCCTGCCCGGCTACTATGTGCTCAGGGAAATGGCGGAAAACGAGATCGGGATTGCCGCTGGTAAATCCGGGAGTCCCTGGCTTAGGGCTGTCTTGGTCGTTCTCTTTTTGGGCCTGCTCATTGCCGGCGGTTCCTATGGCTATACCCTGGTGCGGGATCTGTACTTCGCGCCCACCCCCCGGCAGACCGTGGTGGAAGAGGTGGTGCCAGAACCGCCGAGTATAGCTCTGGAGGAGCAGCCGGAGCAGGGGCCAGTTGAGGAAGAACCGCCGGCTCCGGCGGTGCCGGCCCAGACCACGGTGACACCACCGCCCACAGTTCCCCGCTACACGGAGTATGTGGTCAAGCGCGGCGACAACCTGTGGTCCATCGCCCAAGAACTGTGGGGGGATCCCAGCCTGTACCGGCTGATCGCTGAAGAAAACGGCATTACCAACCCCAGCCACATTACGGTGGGCACCGTCCTCCGGGTTCCTGTGGATCCTCGGAGTAATGACTGACAATTCAGAACAGGTGGTTGTCAAGTCATAACTTTTTTGAAAAATAAGCAGGACTTCCGCAATCCGCCTCGAATATGAACTGTCACCGGGGAGGGATTGAGGAGGTGCTCGTATTAGAAAACTAGATCCTGTGTATGTTCAGTCGACGTTGGAGTTTCTAGGGAAAGCTTGTGCGGGGCACCCCCATCTGCGTGTGAAGATCGCCGTTGATTGCGTGGCTAAGGGGTATGCCACCCACGAGCAGGTTGCGGAGTTCGTCGGGCTGACAACCGCAAGTTGGAAGCAGTACTACAAGAACTTCCAGGAAGGGAACGTGGACAGGATACCTAAGCTTTTAAGGACGCTCGTCCCGGCCCGTGATCTCAGGTACCTGACCGGGTTCACCGACGAACAGCTGCGCCTGATCCTGGAACGGGTACTGGAGTTATCCCTGAAGGAGCGGATGGAAAACCTGCTCTGGCGGGTGTTCCTGGTCTGGGAATACCAGATCAAGCAGGAACGGCTGCCCTCTGCAGGTGAAATCAGGCGCTGAGATGACAAAGAGCCGCGGAGTTTGCTCCACGGCTCTTTTTACGCGTCTTTTAGCTGTTGCGCTTTTCGGCGATTTCCGCCTGGATTTGCTGCAGGAATTCCTCCACTTCCAGAGCACCCAGATCGCCCCGGCGGCGGTGGCGCACCGCTACCCGGCCGCTTTCCTGCTCCCGCTGGCCCACAATGAGCATGTAGGGAATCTGCTGGAGCTGGGCCTCGCGGATCTTCTTGCCCATCTTTTCATCGCGGCGATCCACTTCCACCCTGATGCCGGCTGCAAAGAGGCGGTCCGCCACTTCCTGGGCGTAGGCCACATAATCATCGCTCACCGGAATCACCTGCACCTGCACCGGTGCCAGCCAGGTGGGGAAGGCCCCGGCGGTGTGTTCCGTGAGGATGGCGATGAAGCGCTCCAGGGCGCCGTAGATCACCCGGTGGAGCATGATCGGCCGCTTCCGCTCGTTGTTCTCGTCGATGTAGACCAGATCGAAGCGCTCCGGCATGGCGAAGTCCAGCTGGATGGTGGCGCACTGCCAGGTCCGGCCCAGGCTGTCCTCCAGGTGGAAGTCGATCTTGGGTCCGTAGAAGGCTCCGTCCCCTTCGTTGACCACATAGTCCAGTCCCTTCGCTTCCAGGGCCTGGCGGAGGGCTTCGGTGGCCTGCTCCCACACTGCGTCGTCACCGATAGCGTTTTCCGGCTTGGTGGACAGCTCCACATGGTACTTGAAGCCGAACACCTTGTACACATCGGCCACGAAGTCGATCACCCCGATAATCTCCTCCTGGATCTGGGAGGGCAGCATAAAGATGTGGGCATCGTCCTGGGTGAAAGCCCTGATGCGCATGAGCCCGTGGAGGGTGCCGGAGAGCTCATGGCGGTGCACCAGGCCCATCTCCGCCATGCGGATGGGCAGATCCCTGTAGGAGTGGAGCTTGCGCTTGTACATGAGCATGGCTCCTGGGCAGTTCATGGGCTTGATGGCAAAGGTCTGCTCATCGATGGTGGAGAAGTACATGTTCTCCTTGTAGTTGTCCCAGTGGCCCGAACGGTGCCAGAGCTCCTCGTGGAGCATGATGGGGGTTTTGATTTCCACATACCCGCGCTTGCGGTGTTCCTCCCGCCAGTAGGCCTCCAGCTCGTTGCGGAGAACCATACCCTTGGGGTGGAAGAAGGGGAAGCCCGGCCCTTCATCCTGGATGCTGAACAGATCCAGCTGCCTGCCTAGGACCCGGTGATCCCTTTTCGCGGCTTCTTCCAGCAGGCGCAGATGTTCTTTTAGGTCTTCCTTCTTCAAAAAGGCGGTTCCGTAGATGCGCTGCAGCATCTGGCGCTGCGCATCACCGCGCCAGTAGGCGCCGGCGATGCTCTGCAGTTTGAAGTGCTTCACCTGGGAAGTTCTCTCCAGATGGGGACCCCGGCACAGGTCCACAAACTCGCCCTGGCGGTAGATGCTCACCGTTTCATCCAGTTCCTCCAGGAGTTCCAGTTTGTAGTCCTGGTTCTCCGCTTTGAACAGCGCCACCGCCGCGGCGTTGCTGATCTCCTCCCGGACGATGGGCAGATCCTCGGCGATGATCTTGCGCATCTCCTCCTCGATCTTCTCCAGGTCCTCGGGAGTGAACCTGTGCTCCAGGTCGAAGTCGTAGTAAAAGCCGTTTTTGATCACAGGCCCGATGGCAATCTTCGTTCCCGGCCACAGCCTCAACACTGCTTGGGCCATGATGTGGGCCGTAGTGTGGCGCAGAATCTCCTCTTGGTTAATTGCAGCCATGTTTTGTTCCACTGTCATTCGCTCCTTTCTGGGGAATATAAAAAACCTCAATCCACATGGGACGAGGTTCTCGCGGTTCCACCCAAATTGATCGCACCGGCAAGGTATACGATCCACTCATTGCGCAGGTAACGGCTGCCCCGGCTCGGCCTACTGCTATTTCAGCCGGCGACTCCTAGGTGGTTTTCACCACTGCATCCCTGGGGGAGCTCTCAGCGTCCCACTCCCTTCTCTGTCAGGTAAGCGGCGGCTACTCGTCCTAATCATCGTCTTTCAATCTATTGCCTTTTAGCATACCCATCCTCCACTAGTTTGTCAAGGGGGTAAAGGAGAGGCGCACAGTCAACGCAGATCCTGCAGGCTCAGCATGGGAGCATCGCTTTGGGTATAGGTTTTGATCAAACCGTATACCAAACTGTCCTCCTCGATCCCGGGAAGATGGAGCACATCGAGCACTTCAACCACCATGGTGACGCTCGCGCCGCTGATCAATATGGCTGAACCCTCCGCGGTGTAGGCG
>NZ_JBHGXH010000236.1:0-1378 GCF_041936445.1 Candidatus Darwinibacter acetoxidans
ATCGGTACGGCTTCGGGCGGCCACAAGGGCCGCCCCTACAAAATATTCACACTCTTCTTTAAATCCTGGCATGGAAACCCCTGCGAATATCTCCCACCTCCACTTCACAAATTTGGCACCTTATACTGCGATCCAACGTAATCTGTTATTAGCAGAAGCCTTTTGGAGGCGAATTGATGAAAGATAACATAAAAATCAGCAAAAGGTGCCGCCGAAACCTGCATAAAAAGCCCAACGTTGTGGGAGTGGGAGTGGGGTACCGTGAAAAGGGCGGCCGGAAAACCGGTGAAAAGGCGATTATTGTATTTGTGACCAAAAAAATGGCGCCGCACAAGCTCGATGGAGCTGGAATGGTTCCCCGCTCTCTAAAGGGGCAGCGCGTGGATGTAATTGAAATTGGAGAGGTTCGCCTTTTGGAAAATGACGCCCCTCCTTCGCAGGAAGAAGAAGAGAGCCCGCTTTCAGAGAGCGGCCGGCTGAAACGATGGCGCCCGGCGCCCGGGGGTGTGAGCATCGGTCACTACAAAGTAACGGCGGGAACCCTCGGGTGTGCGGTTAAAGACCCGGCCACAGGGGAGAAATTTATCCTCTCCAACAATCATGTCCTGGCAAATTCAACTTCCGGAGAAGACGGCCGCGCTTCGGCCGGAGACCCGGTGTTGCAGCCTGGATCCTATGACGGTGGCAGGCCGGATCTCGATACCATTGCCCCCCTGGCGCGTTTCATCCCGCTGCGCCCGACTTTGCAGCCCCCAAAATGCGCCACGGCACGCTACTGGGAAAGCCTGGCCAACAAGATCTTGACCGTAATGCGGCCCGCCTACCGTCTCTATTTACAGAGAAGCAATGAAGAGGGAAACCTGGTGGACGCCGCGCTGGCCGGGCCGCTTCGCGAAGCAGATCTCTCGCCGGAGATCATGGAGCTGGGACGGATCAGCGGGACAGCGGAGGCCTACCCGGGAGACGAAGTGGTTTTCAGCGGGCGGACCAGCGGTGTCGTCCGGGGGAAGGTAATTGCCCGTGACGTCAGCCTTTTTGTAACCATGGAGCCCGGGAAAGAGCTTTATTTCGTCGATCAGCTAATCACTTCGGCGGTATCCCGCCCGGGCGACAGCGGCTCACTGCTGCTGGATGGGAAGAACCGGGCCGTGGGTCTTCTCTTTGCCGGTTCGCAAACCGTAAGCGTATGCAACCGGATTCAGAATGTCTGCATGCTGCTCGGCGTGGAGCCGGACCCCGGCTGAATGCGGGAAGAAGTCACGCATTTCCCCGCAGGAAAATTGTCCTTGTTTTGTTCCTGAGAATTTAAAGGTAAGCGATGCAATGGGGTAATTTATAAAGTCCCCCTTTTCTAAAGGGGGATTTAGGGGGATTTTAT
>NZ_JBHGXH010000237.1:0-3220 GCF_041936445.1 Candidatus Darwinibacter acetoxidans
GGTCAATGCCTCTGGCTCCAAGATCGTGACGAAAGGGACGACGAAACGAAAATGCCCGACGCAGCCCGCGAATACCTGCCTGCTCGCGATCGTGTTCGTGCCGGCAGGGGCGACGGTGATCGCGACCGGGAACGTCTACGACGCGAGGCTGCTCTCGCAGAACCTGGCGGCCGCAGCGATCGAGTGCGCCGGGGCGATCGACACGCCCGCTGGGAATATCGGGGCGAGATCACAATTTGTCGATATTGCCGCTGGATTAACGACACTCCGGAAATCCCAGATAAAGACAATAGGGTGTAGCCCAGGGCAGACGGTCACATTAATGTCGGTTATTGTTCCGTCGAACTATAGCTCCACTATTGCATCAAATTGCACTCTCCACGTTAAAGCGATGAATCCCAGGACGATACCCAACTATGGGACAATAACAGTCTATTGTAATGGCGTACCTATCGGGTCTGCACCAATCGGAGAGCTGTGGGATAGTTACAAGTGGATGCCTCCGTTTAACACGACGGGGGGATTTAAGGCTGGGGATACGTTGGATATAAAACTATCCGCTGGAGGTACGTCGGGGGGAGGGCCGAGCGTGGCCGAGATCCACATCTACTCGTCCCGAGCCACCAACATTGCAGCGTGCAAGGTGTTCCACGAAGAAGGCACATGGTAACCCTTATAAATACCCCTCCCCCTACCTTCTTTCATGACTGATGCTAAAACCTCTTTCTGGTCCCCGGCGCGCATCGGTGCAGTGATCGGGGTCGTCCTGCTCATCGTGGCGCTCGCCTACCTGGCAAGCCTGCCGCAGAACCAGTTCCAGCCGGCCGACCTCCTGCAGCCACGGTACGCCACCGACGCGGATCTCGGGTATTGGATGGTCTACGAATACGATCCAGAGGTCGACGTCTACCACCGCCACGTGGTGATGGAGCACCCCAACGACACGTTTGAGTGGCTCGACGGCGACGGGATCTGGTTGCCCCGGCGCGCTGTCGAGGGGACGTTTAACGTGATCGGGTCGTTCGACCGGCGGAAAGCACACCTCTGATCCGGCGAGGGCATATTGGGCACGTAAGATCGTAACTTTTTAAGATCTCTCTCTCATGGGAAAGTTACGATCCTTCGTGCCCTATGTGCCCCGATCTATCCTTTGTGCGATAGTTATATATACTATTACAACTAATATATGTATTGTAAGAGGTGTAATGAGAATGACTCAAACCGTCGGGCTAAAAGCCCCCACAAACCTCAAAGAGGTGCTGCGGCTGCATGCATTGTGGCTGAACGATGGGGAGATCGGCGAGCGGGCCGACCTGAGAGAGACCAAGCTGGCAGGGGCCGATCTGGGAGAGGCCGACCTGAGAAGGGTCAACCTAGTAGGGGCCAACCTGAGATGGGCCGACCTGAGAAGGGCCAACCTGGAAGGGGCCAACCTGAGAGAAGCCGACCTGAGAGAGGCCAACCTGATTGGGGCCAACCTGAGAGAGGCCGACCTGAGATGGGCCAACCTAGTAGGGGCCAACCTGGAAGGAGCCAACCTGGAAGGAGCCAACCTGAGATGGGCCGTCCTGGAAGGGGCCAACCTGGAAGGGGCCAACTTGGAGATGGCCGACCTGGATTATGCTGCGTGGCCGCTCTGGTGCGGGTCGCTCGGTGTCAAGGCTGATCGGCGTCTGGCTGCACAACTCGCATACCACTTCTGCCGGATCGACTTCGGTGATGATGAACTCTGCAAGGGCCTACAAGAAGCGCTTGTCCCGCTCGCAAACGAGTTTCACCGCGTCGGGGAGAATGGGATTCCTCCTATCAAGGAGCGGGGGCGTGGCCCCCTCACATCCGTCCAAATTTGAAAACGGCCATCGTCGGAGTAGAGCCAAACCGGATACATTATATATCCATGGGACGAATCTATGATTATGGGGCAGCAAAACAGCGCAAAACCAAAACCAAGACTCCAGGTCTATGTTAGCCCGGATGTTGCGGTACGTCTCAGAGAATACGCCTCATCAGTGGGGGTGTCCGCGTCGTTTGCCACTGAGATGGCGCTGCGGGCATACCTCAATATGGAGAGAGTGAAATTATGACGAAAAAGTGTAACTATGTCGGCCCCTGCGCCACCGCCTGCAAACCGGGGGCGGGAACCGACGCTCAGAACGGTACGTTCGATCGTATATTAGTTGCGGCCACGGAGCACGCTGCACGCGAGGCGGGACTGCCCGGGCGCGTGGACCGCGAGACGACCTACTGCCGCTCCTGCGGCTGCGAGACCACGAGCGGCGACGGGATCTGCGCGGCGTGCGCCGAAGCCCTGCGCGAGGAGCGAGCGGCGGCCCTGGATGAGCGGTGTCGCATCCACCGGGTCCGACACGTCGAGGATCTCCCGGTGAGCGTGCTCGAAGAGATGCAGGCCGAGAGGGGGCGGTGCTGATGTCCTCTCCACCGAATTACCGCCCGGCAGAGCGCTGCTGCGCGACCTGCGACGAGGGGCACGGGAGCGGCATCAATGCCGGATATTACTGTAGCTGGCACGACGGGATGCCCGTGTCCAAACACTGCGTCTGCGACGACTGGCGGCCGGAGGTGACGGACTGATGGCTCGCCTCGACTCTATCTCGACCCGCGACCTCGTCAAGGAGATTGCGACCCGGGAGGGCGTGACCCGGCACCTCGTCGGCGTGGAGGATCTGTATTTTTTGCGTGTGCGCTCGGGGCAGGGGGACACTCACACCACGTTCGACCTCGGCCCCGCGGTCATTCTGGTGGTGGTGGACTGATGTCGTCCGACAATCTCCTGGAGCGGGCGTTCATGGCCCGGATCCGGGCCGATGAGTACCGGGAGGACCTCGCCGCCCTACAGCAGGAGTTCGACGAGCGGCCGGACGTCATCGAGATCAAGCGCCAGATCGACCGCTGCGAGGAGGAGCGCCGGCAGTGCATCGCGCAGGCGAAGGCGGCGGGGATCAGCAAGCAGGGCTCGTTCCGGCTCAAGGTCCGCACCCGCAAGCAGCGCACGGTGATCCCGAAACTCTTCTTTGCGAAACACGGCGCAGAAGCGTTTGTCGAGTGTGCGACCATCGCAATCGGCAAAGCTGAGGCGCTGCTCGGCAAAGCCGCACTCGACGACTGCTGCGAGGTCCAGGTCAAGGAGCTCGGTGCGACGGTTGAGTATGTGCGCCCGGAGGGATCGGAATGATCCCCGCACTCCCCTGCGGTACCTATG
>NZ_JBHGXH010000238.1:0-1465 GCF_041936445.1 Candidatus Darwinibacter acetoxidans
CGGAAGGCTGTCACCTTTATTTGTGGACGACCAACAACTACCTGCCTGCTGGCCTTGAGGTCATAAAGTCCTGGGGCTTCCGCTACATCACAACGATCACCTGGACCAAGGACAGGATGGGCCTGGGGCAGTATTTCCGCGGCATGACTGAACATTGTTTATTCGCAGTCCGCGGCAAGCTGCCGTATAAAATCATCGGGGGTAAGCGGCAGCAAGGAGAAACGGGATTCTTCGCACCAAAAGGACGGCATAGTGAAAAGCCGGAGAAGATGCGGCAAATGATTGAGCGGGTGAGCTATGGGCCGCGGATCGAACTTTTCGCCCGGCAAACAACCCCCGGATGGGACGCATGGGGAAACGAAATCCAAACAGAAGGGGATGCTGCGATATGACCATCGAAAAAGAAGGCTTTTTATACTGCCTCTACTGTGATATTTGCGGTGAAAAAGCAGACGAATCTTTTAATGAGTTCATGGATGCTGTAAATTACAAAAAGCGCGAGGGCTGGAGAAGCCAGAAAAATGAGCACGAAGAATGGGAAGATGTTTGCCCGGAATGCCGGGGGACATGAACGGGGGAAGGAGGCAAAACCATTATTGGAGAGAGGTTGAGCAGATTAAAGGAGAGGGAGAGCGCATGAAGCCAGTCCTGAAATACCCCGGCGCGAAGTGGAATCTTGCAAAATGGATAATCAGCCATATGTCGCCGCATACGACATACCTTGAACCGTTCTTCGGCAGCGGGGCGGTATTCTTTCAAAAGCCGCCGTCCAAGGTAGAGACGATTAACGATATTGACGGCAATGTCGTAAACCTGTTCCGGGTGTTGCGAGAAAGGCCGGGCGATCTGGCAGAGATGATTGAACTTACCCCCTGGGCGCGTGATGAGTATTATGACAGCTGCACCGGGAGAACCGGGGACGACCTGGAAGATGCCCGCCGTTTCCTTGTCCGCTGCTGGCAGGCTTTTGGGGCGCGGCTTGACGCCCGGCCAGGGTGGCGGCACGAGAAGAAAGGCACAATGCGGGCGAGCACATATCACACATGGCTAAATATGCACAAGAGGATCATGACGGCGGCGGAAAGGCTGCGGGAGTGCCAGATCGAAAACCGCCCAGCGGCCGACCTGATCCGTGACTACAATTATCCGGGGGTGCTGGTATATGCCGATCCGCCCTACCCACTACAAAGCCGGGGAACGCGGCTATACGCCCACGAAATGACCGACGCCGATCACATTGAACTACTCGAAGCCCTGGACGCCCACCCCGGCCCCGTTCTCCTCTCCGGCTATGCCTGCGAGTTATACGATACCCGCTTAAAGCATTGGCGGCGTGAAACAATCAAGGCGCAGGCCGAGAAGGGGCAGGCGCGAGAAGAAGTCCTCTGGCTTAACCCGGTGGCGGCGAAGGCACAGAGGCAACAGACATTATTCCAGGAGGGGGCCGCTCCATGAAATATAAAAT
>NZ_JBHGXH010000239.1:0-18512 GCF_041936445.1 Candidatus Darwinibacter acetoxidans
TAACGAAGTACAGTGTTGGTATTGTGTCGCAGTTCTACGAACGGCGGTAGATTCTTCAGGAGCGGTGTACGCGGCCCGTACGCACCGTTCTGTGAGAGGAAAGCCGCTAGGCTGATCACCTAGCGGCTACCTACTCGATTATTTCGTGAAAAACTGGGCCGGCGGCAGCGTAAAATGATATTCGTAACTGTCCGCAATAAGTAAAAAGATCGAACTGAGGGGTCGAATACAGTGAAGTTTGTTGACAGCAGGAAGGGCCTGGAATATACTTTAAGAAATAACTGGTGGAGGGTGAAAAGCGACGATGCGTCACTGGCAAAGAGGGTCCAAACTGGCGTTGTTGGGTATGGTTCTGGCTGCGGCGGTCTTTTTTGCTTCCTTAGGCCTGGTGAGCGCTGCCGAGACGGGAGTTTACGCCGGTGGGCACACCACCACAGGCATGGGCGGCATGATCAACTATACATACTCCTTAGAGCTTAAGGCCGATGGCAGCTATGAACTGAAAAGCTATTTTGTCCTAGGCGATACCCTTTACGACTTTGTGGAGACGGGAACTTACCAAGTTGCTGGCTCCCAACTGACCATTGTTCCCGAAGGGGAAGAGGCGCTGGAAGGTGTGATCAGTGACGGTTCCATCACTGTCCCGGTCAAGCCTTCGCAAATGGCTCGGGAGCGTACCGAGTCCACTTTGGTGCTGACGGACAATCCCGTGGCGGGCGTCTACCGGGCCACGCTTCAAGGGCCTGTGACGGTGGAGGCCACTTTATACCTCAGCCACCGGGGCGACTACTTCTACCTGGCTGTGCCCGGCAACGATGCAGAGCATGTCTATGAAGAGGGCTCTTACACTGCCCAGGCTGGCGAGATCGTCTTTACAACCCGTGATGGCCAAACCTTCACCGGTAAAGCCGGAGAAAACACGGTCAGCGCTCCCTTTCTAGTCTCCAAAGTGATGGGTATGCGGGTGGAGATCGAGCTGGCTAGGTAGGATTGAGGTTCAAAAGGACTTAGAAGGGGTGGCCCCGGGGGCCTGCCTTTCTAGGCCTTTTTTCTAAAGAGCACAGTTTTGGAGGGTTGTTTGATGACAGAGAACAAGAGCAGAACGGCAGAGGCCTTTTTCCGCTGGGCCTTTAACACCAGGGCCAACACGGTGCTGGCCCTCTATGAAGGGAAGGAGATGTCCCGGGAAAAGGTCTTTTTGAGTTTTTGTTCCCATAATCCAGCACTGATCTCCCACGGCCCCGCGGGTTTGAATGCCAGCATCAAAGGCTTTGGCTTCCTGCCCAAAGAAGAATACCTGGAAGAGGTGCTGGAAGCCTATATGAAACATATCGAGGCCTATGATGGAGATGACCAAGCCCACAGCCGGAGGGGATTGCAGGTCTTGGTGGAACAGATCTACCATCCTGACCAGCACCACCGGGTTGATTTTACCAAGATTGGCAGTCTGGAGATGGCCAAAAAGCACACTTGGCAGAACCTCCAGGTGAATCCGGAAGCCACCCTCATTTACTACCAACCGCCCATGATCTCCTACGAAGTGCGGGGTCGGGTACGCATCTTCGATGAAGCCCAATCGGGCCAGCGGGAACTCTACCAGCAGTTCATCAACGCCCAGCACGATGTCTATCACCGGCCTGACCCGAGCCGCTGGCTGAAGTATCCCGCGTACATCTTTGAGATTGAGGAGATCTACGACAACTCCTCCACCCGGGAAGGCTTCGGTACGAAGCTCCAGTTCCCGTTTTAACCAGAAAACTGCACAGTCAAGGGAGAGGTCTCCAGCCCCCTCCCTTGTCTGCAATTAGGAGTGGTCTGATGATGAAGCGCAAAGCATGGCAGATAGCGGTCTTGACCCTGCTCATCGGCGTGCTGCTGCTGCTCAGCGCCTGCGGCAAACCGAAAGGGGAAGAGCAATTCAGCTCCAGCTCCACGGAGACCGGGGCTGAGGAGGTTCCAGCGGCAGCAGAGATTCCTTTGGCGGGGGAATACATGATTGATATCACCAATTTGGGCATGGGCCTCCAGTTCTACCTGCGCATCGACGAGGATAATACCTTTGTGCTCTCGCCCAGCCGGGAGTTCATGTCCGACCGGGGTAGCGGCAAGATCGGGGAGCTGGAAGGCACTTACGTGATGATCTACTCCGATTCCACGCCTGAAAACCCCAAGACCGCCACCTTTGAGCGGGAAGGGCACAATCTGGTGTTCCGTTCCACCCTGCCCTATGGCTCCGCCAACATCATGTATGAGCTGCAGGATGAGGAAAACCCGGAGGTAGTCCACCGCTTGATGGCGCTAAAACTCATCTATGAGGAGTACTGGGGCCCCTTCTTAGCCTCTGTGGAAGTGGATGGGGTGCAGTACGACTATGAGCTCAACCTCGCGGCCGGCGCCCGCTATTCCTTCCACAGCTACCTAGATGGAGTAGAGGTTTACCACGAAACTGGTACCTTCAGGGCGGATGGAGCGCTTTTGGTGTGCATTTCCGACGACGGCGAGGAGACAGCCGGTTCTGTGAACCAGGATGGGGAATGGCTGCTGGAGTTTAGGCCCGCGGCCGGTAAGGAGCGGATCGCCACCACGTTTAAACACGCCACCTCCGCGGATCAGGCGGGTAAGTGGTATGGCCAAACCGCAGGTGGGGAGCTGGCGGTCCTGGAGCTGGATGCCTTTGGCGACTATGTGTATGCGGCGGGAGAGTACAGTGAAGAGGGAACCTTTTCGGCCAGAAGCAGCTTGATTAGACTTTGGCCAGTGCTGGGTGAGTACAGGGAATATAGTAAAACGCCCTATACTCTGGAGGCCGTCTTCGGCTCCGACGAGGTGCTCCTGTACAGCGAACAGATTATCGGCACGTTTGCCGGCGCCACCATGGCCAGCGAAGCATACACAGCCCAGCTTGAGATCACGGTCAGTGGGGAGTTTACCCTGCTCATCGTAGATGAAGAAAACGGCGTGGAGCTGCTGAACGAGGCAGGTTCATTCCAGGTGGTCGCCGGTCCCATGAACTACCAGCTGGCTCTGGAAGCGGAGGGGGCTGTCCGGGTCGTGGATATCTGGCCCACCGGTTTGGTTACGACCATCAACATTGACAGCACCGATTACCGCTTCTTACTCACCAAGAACTGATCAACGTGCTCCGCTGAAAGGTTTACGGTAAGCCCTTGCGAGGTGAACGTTGTGACCAAAAGGCTCCTGCTGCTTGTGCTGGTGGGCGCGCTTGCCCTGCCCTTGGCGGGCTGCCAAACGGGGCGGGGCAGCCACAGGCCGGATCCCAACACGCTCTACGTGGGCGCGGTGCAGTCTTCCTTCCCTTCCGCCTACATGCCCTGGCTGAGCCGGGAAGGGATTGCCCCCACCATCGCCAACATGCTGTACAGCTCCTTGTTTTCCTATGATGAAGAAACGGATCGCTACCTTCCTTCCATCGGCCGGGAATGGTACTACGTGGATGAAAACGGGGAGCCGATCCTCACTGAGGATGGCTCCATCGACTACGCGCGCCTGGAAGAGATCTACAGCGATCCCCAATATGACTACCTGGCGGTGAAGGTGATCATTCACCAGGACATCACCTGGAGCGATGGTGTGCCCCTCACCGTGGAGGACATCTATTATTCCTTCGATCTGGCCACCAACCATGCCCTCTCCAACCACGCGGGGGCCTTGGCCTGGACCAGCGACCTGAAGCACAAGTACAACAACGGAGTTTTGGTGGAAAAGGGCCTGTTCACCTACGAACGGGGAGCCCTGGAGCAGGGCTACCATATCGATCCAGCGGAAAAGGACTATGTGATCTACCTCCATGTGAACAAGGTTCTGGGGGCGGTTACGCCCCTGTTCACCTCCGTCTTGATTCTGCCCAAGCACGTGTGGGAGCCGGTGGTGAGCCGGGAGAACCAGCTGAACAGCAGCTCCCCAAGTGCAGAGCTGCTCTACCGCTACACCCACCCTGTGGGCTGTGGCCCCTGGATTTTGGATACGGAACAGTCCGGCAGCCAGCAGATCGTGCTGCACCGCCGCCAAGACTACCACCTGAAAAAACCCGACGGCAGTCCCCTCTACGGGGTGGACACCATCAAGTTCATCCTCTACAAAGAGCAGAACGTGGCCCTGTACGCGCTGCTCAAGGGCCACATCGATGTGCTGGACAGCTCGGTAAGCTCCAACTACCTGCTGCTCTTTGCCAAGGAAAAGGATCTCTTTGTCTCCAACGCCCCGGGCACCTTCACCCAGACCCTGGTCTTCAACCTCAACCCCGTGGCCAGCGAACGCAATCCCCTGCGGGATCTGCTGGCCAACAGGGAGTTCCGGAAGGCCCTGGCCTTGGCCGTCAATCAAGATGAACTGATTAAAAATGTGCTGGATGGCGCGGGGGTGCCCGCCAGTGCGGGCCTGATGCGCCCGAGCCTCACCGATTTCTACAACCCGGAGGCAGATAGCATAGTACCCCGGGACTACGCCCAGCGCCTGGCCTTGGCCAACGAGATCCTGGATGGGATCGTGCCCGACAAGGACAAAGACGGTTACCGGCTGCTGGGCGGCGAGCGCATCAGTTTTAAGATCCTGGGTACGCCCGGGGAGCAGGATGTGGTATCTTTCCTCCAGATCCAGTTCAAGAAGATCGGCATCGATGTGCAGTATGCGCCCAAGGGTGCCCAGCCTGAATCCACCTATCTGTATACCAGCAAGTTCGATCTGGTGCTGCAGGGTGTGATCTTCTCCCTGTCCAACGTGGACATTATGTACCCTGCCCACTTCTCCACCCTGGGCCGCACCTCCAACTACGGCCGGTTGGTGAACGAAGGGCTGAACGCGGCCATTGAGGAGATGCGCTACACCCTCAATCTGAACAGGAAGTATGAGCTCCTCAAGGAGCTCCAGCCCATGATCGCCCAGGAGTTCTACAAGGTGCCGCTTTATACGGCCAATGTGATCTCCGTGGCCAGAACGGACCGCTTTACGGGCTTTCAGGTGGTGGAGGGGTCCACGGTGTTCAACTCCGAGTCGCTGCAGAATCTGCGCAGGGTAGAAGGCAGGTGAAGGCATGAAACTGAGCTACGTGATCAAGCGGGTTCTGTACTCCCTCTTTGTGTTTGCGGTGGTGATCACCCTCAACTTTTTCATCCCCCGCATTGGGGTGGAGGACCCCGCGGAGCGCTACTACCCGCCCCAGGGGAATATGAGCGAGATCGAATACGAGATTGTCAAGCAGCTTACCAGGGAGCAGTACGGCTTCCACGTTTCCACCTGGCAGCAGTTCCTCAATTACCTCAAGGGCCTAGCCCAAGGCGATCTGGGCACCTCTTTTCGCCCCGGCTCTCCCAAGGTCTTGGACCTGATCAAAGAAAGGCTCCCCTGGACGCTGGTCTTATCGGTGAGTACGATGCTCATCGGCCTTATAGTTGGCGTTTTGTTTGGAGTGGTGGCCGCGGTGAAGCGGGGGCGCTGGCAGGATACGCTGCTGCTCAACGCCTCCACGGTCATGGTGGCCCTGCCTTCCTTTTTTATCGCCTTAGTTCTTTCGTTCTATCTCGGCTTTGAGTGGGAGATCTTCCCGGCCTACACCGATTCCACCATGGTCTCAGAGTTTGCCTGGACCTGGGAGGGAATCAGCCGAGTGGCCCGCAACGCCGCCCTGCCGGTGATGAGCATGATGGTGGGCAGCATCATCAGCTACGCCCAGGGGACCAGAAATGCCGTGATCGCCGTGACCAATGAGGACTTCGTGCTCACCGCCAGGGCCAAAGGCCTAAAGCGCAGCACGATCCGTTACAAGCACATCCTGCGCAACTCGCTCCTGCCCATCGTCACTTCTTTGGGCATGAGCATCAGCGGCCTCATCGGGGGGCAGGTGGTGATCGAGCAGGTCTTCAACTGGAACGGCATGGGTACTTTGTTCCTGGAGGCGAACCAGACCAACGATTACCCCCTGATGATGGGCATTATGCTCCTCCTTTCCGGCTTCACCATTTTGAGCATCTTGCTCACGGACCTGGTTTATGTTCTTTTGGATCCCAGGGTGACGGTGGGTGATAAACGATGAAGCGGCTCTGGATGGGAGTTAGAAAGCGTCTGCGCGGCGCCGGGGAGCTCCTGGCGAAGATCTGGGCCCATAGGCAGGGGAAGGTGGGCCTGATCATGGTCACCTTGTTGGTTTTGGTGGCCATCTTCGCCCCGTATATTGCCCCCTATAACCCTTACGATGTGTCCCAGCGCACCACCAAGGGACTTCCCCCCAGCTGGCAGCATCCCCTGGGCACCACCATCAACACCGGGCAGGACATTTTCAGCATGCTGGTGTACGGCACCAGGGTTTCCCTGATCGTGGGGGTGACCTCGGGGGTGTGCATCGCCATTGTGGGCTCCATTTTAGGAGTGGCCGCAGGCTACTTGGGCGGGGCGGTTGATACTCTGATCATGCGCATTGTTGATATCATGCTGGTGATCCCCACGCTGCCTTTGGTCATCGTGCTCACCAACGTCTTGGGCCGGGATTTTTGGATCATTATCCTGATCTTTGTGGCCCTGGGCTGGACGGGACTGGCCCGCACCATCCGTTCCTTGGTTTTGGTGTTGAAGAATACCAACTACGTCAAGGCCGCGGAACTCGCGGGAGCGAGCCGCTGGCACATTATGATCCGCCACATCCTCCCCGGCACCAGCCACCTGGTTATTATGAGCACCGCTTTAAGCAGTGCGGGGATCATGGTGGCCGAAGCGGGCCTGAGCTTTTTGGGCCTAGGTGATCCCACGGCCATCAGCTGGGGCAAAATGCTGGCGGAAGCCCAGTCCGGCGGAGCGCTGCTCTTTGGCGCCTGGTGGTGGATCTTCGCCCCGGGCTTGGGCATCTTCCTCGCGGTGTTTGGGTTTATGCGGGTGGGGCTGGTCTTAGAAGAGATCGCCAACCCCCGCATGAAACGCACCAGCAGTGTGTATAAGCTCTTTAGGAGCCTGGATTCCAGCTATGTGGAAGAAGTCTTCCGTTCCATGGATGATTACCAAAGGATCGGAGTTGAGGGAGTTTCCAGTGGGGGAGGGCAGAGCCGTGGAACAGGTCTTGAAGCTTAGAAACCTCAAGGTGGTCTTCCCCACGGATTACGGTCTGATCCGGGCCGTTGAAGGCGTGGATCTGGACATCTACCACCGGGAATGCGTGGCCCTGGTGGGTGAATCGGGCTGCGGAAAAAGTGTAACCAGCCAGGCGGTGATGCGCCTTTTAGACTCGCCCCCGGCTCTGATCCGCATGGACGTTTTGGAGTTTGACGGGCGGGACCTCACCCAGTGCACAGAAGCAGAAATGCAGGAGATCCGGGGTAAAGAGCTGGCCATGATTTTTCAGGATGCCATGACCTCCCTCAACCCCGTAATGACCGTGGGAAACCAGATCGATGAGATGTACCGGCGTCACTACGGCGATTCCAAGCAGGCAGCTCGGGAAAAGACCGTGCACGCCCTGGAGCTCATCGGTATTCCTGAGCCCAAGGAGCGGGCCAACAGCTTTCCCCATCAGCTGAGCGGGGGCATGCGCCAACGGGTTCTCTTGGCCATGGCCTTTGCCTGCATGCCCAAACTCATCATCGCGGACGAACCCACAACTGCTCTGGATGTGACCATCCAAGCCCAGGTGTTGAAAACCTTAAGGGGCATGCAGCGGGGCTGCGGCACCAGTCTCCTGCTGGTTACCCATGACCTCAGCGTTGTGGCCAAGATGGCAGACCGGGTGTATGTGATGTACGCGGGGAAGATCGTGGAAAAGGCGCCGGTGAAAGAGCTTTTCACCAATCCCCACCACCCCTACACCGTCGGGCTGATGGCGGCGGTGCCGAGACTGACCGATGAGAAGAAGAAGTTCACCCAGATCCCCGGCACGGTGCCTTCTCCGGTGCACAAGCCCAGCGGCTGCTATTTCCACCCCAGGTGTGAATACGCAACTGAACGCTGCCGCAGGGAGATGCCTAGACTCGAACCGATGGGGCGGGACCGGCAGGTGCGGTGCTTCCATCCGCTGGGAGTAGGGGGGAAGAGCAGTGACTGAGATCATGACCCTGAGAAACGTATCGGTGCATTTCCCCGTCCGGGGCTTTCTGCCCTTCCTCAAGAAGGGCGAAATCCAGGCGGTAAGCGATGTGTCTTTAGGCGTCAGGCGCGGCGAGATCTTCGGCCTGGTGGGCGAATCGGGCTGCGGGAAAACCACCCTGGCCAACACCATGGTGGGCTTAGTGAAGCCCACGGCAGGTCAGGTGCTCTTTGAGGGGGTGGACCTGCACAGCCTGCCCCGGGAGGAGTTCAAAAAGACCAGGCGGCGCATGCAGATGATCTTTCAAGACCCCTTTTCATCCCTCAATCCCCGCTTCAACGTGTACCAGCTGGTCTCGGAACCGATGGTGATCCGGGGGGAAGATGATGAAGAGACGATGAAAGCAAGGGTAGTGGAGCTTCTGGAAATGGTGGGTCTTTCTGCCCAGGATCTCTACCGCTACCCCTCTGATTTTTCCGGCGGCCAGCGCCAGCGCATCGGAATTGCCCGGGCCATCAGCCTCAACCCCACATTCCTAGTGTGTGATGAGCCTGTTTCCGCCCTGGATGTGAGCATCCACGCCCAGATCCTGAATCTCCTCTTGGAGCTGCAGGAAAGGCTCAATTTGACCTACGTTTTCATCTCCCACAACCTGGCGGATGTGAAAAAGATGTGCGACCGCCTGGCCGTGATGTACCTGGGCAAGCTCATGGAAGCGGGGGATGCGGACAAGATCTTCGCCAGACCCCTCCATCCCTACACCCAGGCCCTCATTGCCGCCGTTCTGGACATCGACTTCAGTGAGGAGCGGGAGATCGTTGTCCTGCCTGGCGATACGCCCAGTCCCATTAACCCGCCTCCCGGCTGCCGCTTCTGGCAGCGCTGCCCCAAAGCCATGCGGGGCTGCAAAACGGTTCCCCCTGCCTTCTTAGAGGTGGAGGAAGACCACTTCGTGGCCTGTCACCTGGTGAACGGTTTTCCCAACCAAGACCTCCCTGAGGGCTTTGACCAGCCCATGGTGGGTAGAGAAAAGGTGCCGGGCAGATAAAAGGGCGCATAGTCGCCACCCAATCAAGCTAGCATGGGTCCATCTGGACTGGGAGAGCTTCCAGCAGAAAAGCTGGGGGCTCTCTTTTTTTGCCTGCTTGCATCCCCAGAGGCGCAGGCAGCACCTGCCTGCTGCACATGCAGATTTCTGAATAGGAGGAAAGATCTGGGGAATAATTAGGGACAAAGGAGGTGGTGGGGTGAAACGGCTGATCTGTATCACGGCAGTCCTTGTCTTGACATTGATTGGTGCAGGGGTAGTGCAGGCCCAAAATCAAGTGCAGATACCGGTGATTATCCACATACCACAGATCATCATCATGACACTGGATGCCACCGAGCTGGTTTTTGACAAGGTGGACTTCGACTACGTTTTGGGCACAGCACGCCTAACCAAGGTTGGCGTCATAGCCACAAAAAGGGAAGCGGTAACCGTGACAATTGAGGGCAACATTCCCTATACCTTGTACATCTCGGCACCGGAAGAGTATCTCTTCGGGGCCAATGGGGATCTGCTCCATATCTCCCAGTTGACCTGGGGACTGTCTCGGGGAGAGGCTGATGGACAAGGGGAAGGGGGAGAAATGCGGGCCCTGACCCTGGAGAGAGTGCCAGTACAGAGCGGCCCGCCAGGAAAACTAGAAATCAAGCTGGATTTTCAACTGACAGCCTATTGGGAGAATCCCGCCCAGACCTATACGGGCGACATCCTCTTTACGGTGATTCCCGATGAGTCCTGACTCTCGGGGCAAGACAGAGTCCAACAATGGAGGGGTTAAACGTGAGTAAACGCATCGGGGCAGTGGTAATCATTGTTTTGGCACTGGCCTTGGGCGGTGCAGCCTTAGCCCAGGAAGTGCAGGAACAGCCTCTGGTGAATTTGTTTCTCTTTGAGTCCAGTATTCGCGATGCCTTAAGTGAAATTTCGCTGCAGACGGGAGTGAACATCATTCCCGATTCCACGGTGAGCGGCCGGGTGACCGTAGACCTGCAGGATGTGCCGCTGGAGCAGGCCCTGCGCATCATCCTTATCGGCGGCGGCTATTCTTTCCGGAAGATCGATGATTTCTATTTCGTAGGCCTGCCCGATCCCCGCAGTATCACCTTCAGGGAATTGGCCGATACGCAAATAGTGGTTCTCCAGCATGTCACCGCGGGGGAGATCATGTCCGCTCTGCCATCGTTTTTGGCCAGCTATGTCAAAGGGGAGCGCGAGGGCAGTGTGCTGACCATTACAGCACCCCCTGGGGAGCTGGAACGCATTCTGGAGCTCGTTGAAACGCTGGACGTGGCGCAGCGGCAGGTGGAGATCCAGGTTATCGTCACGGAGATCTCCACCAAGGCCCTCAAGGAGCTGGGGCTCAACCTGTTCGAGGCCGTCTTTGGTGCGGGCGAGACGTTCAACGAGAACTGGACCGCCAAGTTGGGCCTCCAGAACAACATCTTCTCGCTGGAGACCAACATCCTGGGGAACATCCTCTTAAACCTCAAGGCCTTGGAGGAGGCCCAGGCGGCCAGCATCCATGCTGACCCCAGGGTGTTGGTGAGCGATGGACAATCCGCTGAACTCTTTGTGGGGGACCGCCAGATCCTCCTGTTGGCGGACTCCAACGACAAGGCGACGCGCCTGGAACGGGTGGAAGTGGGCATGCATCTGAAAGTGACTCCTCGCATCATCGGCGATGAAATCGTCCTGGCGATTGCACCGGAGATGAGTCATTGCGTGAGTGAATCCAAGAGCAGCTTAGTGGTGAAGCAGTCATCTGTTTCCACCACCGTGCGGTTGAAGGACGGTCAGACCGCTGTGCTCGCGGGCATGACTCTGCAAGAAGAAGGGGACCAGACTAGGAAAGTGCCCATCTTGGGCGATATTCCCATTATTCGTTGGTTGTTCAGAAGCGATGCCGAGAGGGCAGCCGAAAAGGAACTGCTGATCTTCGTCACTCCCGTAATCCAGTGAAAGGGGGTCGACCATGGAAAAAAGCAGAGCACGGATTATGCTGGTCCTCTTCGCGGTGGCAGTCCTCTGGACTGCTTTGGCCTTTTCCGCGCAGGCTCAGGAGCAACCGTTGGAGTGGAGTGTGGACATAGCCAAGCAGCTGCTGGCGGAAGGTTGGGAGGAGGTGCCCGCCCCAGGGACGGAGCCCGTGGTGGGCTACAGTCTTCATTTCCTGGAGTTGGACAGGGAGATAGTACGGCGCTTAGGGTTTGACTTTGAGCTGGAGAAGGGGCAGGACACGAGTCTGTGGGCGGTTAGCGTAGATGATTTCCAGATCGGGGTTCTGCTGGATACGCCATTCCGCTTTACCGGTCAACTGTACGGACAGGTGGGACAGGCTGCCCATTCTGCCAGCCATGACTCCTGGTTGATTACCACCAGCGGTGAGCCGCTGCGGGTGGACATTTCCACTGTCCGCCTACCTACTGCCTCTAGTACACACAGAGAAGAAAGACTGGCCGTGACCATTGTGCCCCGCCGGATAGATGGTGAGACAAGGAGAATCGAGACTGAGATCGCACTGGTCTATGAGACCCTGAGCGGAAGCGTATCCCAGCTGCACACCACAGCTTGGATAGGGGCCGCAGCGGAGCGTCCCATCGCCGTGGTAACCCGAGAGGTGGATGTGGGGAGGAGAACGGAATACCAATACTTCGCTGTGTATGTGGCGGGGGCGGTAATCCCGGATGAAATGATTCCCCAAGATGCCCAGCTTATACCCATGGGTACGATTGCGGGGATGCAGGAGGTCATGGCCGAACCGGGGGATGTGCGCCCTGTGGAGATCGGCCTGGGGGCAGGCTACAGCGAAGGCAGATGGGGAGTTGTCCTGGACGGGTACATCCCCATTGCCGACTGCTTGGCCGCGTACGGCCATGTTCAATCTGTACCGGAAATGCTGTATGCAGTGGGCGTGGAAGGCGGCTTGAACGAAGAGCTGTTTTTCGTGGCCGAGCTGGGTAACGGCTCCGGCGATGGTGCATCTGTGCACCTGGGCCTCCGCGATGAACTGCAGTATGGCGATGGCCTTAAGCTGTCGGCTGCCGCTTTGCCGATCAGGGTTTCCCTGCAGGAACCTGGGGTTGGCTTGGTCTTCCACTGGCGGCTCCGGGCCGAGGTTCTGCTGGGAGATTACAGCTTTTCCTACCAAGCTCAGAACGACACCGGGAAAGTGGCACACCAGATAGGTGTAACCATGTTCCGCACCAAACCTGCCCAGGCCAGGTTCTCCTGGATGTGGAGCGAGCGGCACGGAGACGTCTTTGCCGCTGGTATCTGGCTCAGTTTCTGATAACTAAGAGGGGGTGTTGATGCAGATGAAGTTTATACGCTGTGGTCTGTGGCTCCTGCTGGCAGCCGGTACGCTGGTTCTGGCGGGGAACGTGATGGCCGAGGAACAGCTGGATGTCGTGGTGGACGGCGGCCCTGTGTCCTTTACCGTGAGGGGCTTTGCGGATCTCCAGGAGTCGGTCGAGCAAATGCCCATACACTGGCTCACTTTGACCCGCACAGCCGAGGATGATGGCACGGCGCTCTACTATTCCTTAACGGACCTATCGGAGGGGTTTCCCCGGGACATGGTCGTGGTCAAAACGCCCTACGATTCAAATTGGCAGGCGTTCGCTGAGGGCAGCGACCGCTGGCGATGGTCCTCTGATGCCCAGATCTGCTTGCTGGCTGCCGGGGACAGGCAGTCCCAAGTGCAGATCGCTTTGCGCGGTGATGTTACCCTGCGGGCGGGAACGTACAGCGCAGTGCTGTCCGCGAGCAACGGGCCGGACATTCCCATTGAGATCACGGTCCTGCCCTATACAGTGGTGACCAGCGGTACGCAGGAAATACAGCTGAGCCTGGATCAAGGTCCGGGCTGGTATGCTATTCCTCCGCTGGAAATCCAGGTGGAGGCCAACCACGGCAATTGGGTTGTGGCCCTTGCCTCCGATGGTTTGCACTATCAGGGGGACAGGTACGAAAACGTTCCCCCCTTGGAACTGTTTCTTGTAAAGTCGGTGAAAGAAGCTGAAGAACTTGTCCCTTTGTCCGAGGGTCCGCAGGAAATCGCCCGGAGTGTCTATGGATGGGGGACCACCTTCAGCGTGAACCTGCAAACGGAGTCCACTTGGAGCCACGCTGCTGGGACCTACAAAGGGACGGTTTTTGTCTACGTTGCCTGGTAAAGGAACCAAACAAGGAGGAGATGTCTCATGTCTTTGAGGAAACTAGCATTGGGCCTTGTCGTTTTGCTCATGGGCGTGGGCCTACTTACAGGCGGGGAGTCAGCGCTGGCGGTAGGTGTGCGGCCTTTGGTCATCGAGATGAACGTCAATCCTGGGGATGAAAGGGAGTTCGTGATCGATTTGATCCCGGAAGCGGTGGAAGAGCTGGTGGAGCTTGTTCTATACGAACCGGTGCAGCAGCTGAGCGGCGGATTGATGTACCAACTGCCGGAGCAACCAGGATTCTCCCCCACGAGCTGGGTCACGTTTGAAGAGAGTTTAGTTCGAGTGCTGCCGGGGCAGGAAACCAGCGTGAGGGGTACGGTGCGGGTGCCCTTTTCGGCCGGCGGGTCGCACACCGTGGTGGTAATGGTGGAAACCAGGCCGCCAGAAGACCCTTCCGGCTTCACCTTCAGGGTCCGCTATGCCGTGCGATTGCGGATCATGGTGGAAAGGGCAGGCCTGAGGCCCACCGCCGAGCTCACTTCTCTCGAGGTGCGCCCGGATGCCCAGGGGGCACCCCTGATTGCCGCCAGGTTTCACAATACATCTGCCCTTGATTATCTGGTATCTGGCGAGGCCACCATCCGCGATGAGGCCAGACGCTTGGTGGAACGGGTTACCCTCCGCTCCCCGGCGGGATCATCTGCGGGAATGGATTCCACAAGGGTCTATCCCGGTGCTGGAGTCGAATTTGTCGGTCGCGTCACTCGTCCCCTTGCACCAGGGGAGTATTGGCTCCAGGCATTTTTGCGCTATGGGGACAGCGGACAGATCATCCGCAATGAAACCATCGTGGTGGAGCCCGGCCAGTTTGTCTACCCAGGCTTTGACGAGTCCGCCGCGATTATCGTTGAGCCCGCAACTGTCATCCATGAACTCCGGGCAGGGGAAAGGAAAAGCCAAGTCTTCGAGTTCGAGAGCCTGTCCCCTGAACCTGTAAGAATAGAGGTGGCCCTTGGCGAAGTCATGGCCGGCTATGAGTACTCGTTAGTGGACTGGCTGGATGTGCGCAGTCAGCCTGAATTTATGCTTCCAGCAAGGGCTAGAACCCGCCTGGCCATGACCATCGCTGTACCCAGGGATGCCCTGGACGGAAGTTACCATGGAAAAGCTGTTTTCAGGGCTTACAGTGCAACATCGGGGGACCTGCTCAGTGAAGCGGTGATCCCCATCGATGTCCTGGTGGGAACAGAGCACAGGCGGGAGGTGCAGGTGCGCAGCCTCGTGGTCGAGACCATTGAGGACGGCACCTATCTGTCCCTGGATTTGGTGAATAGCGGCAATGTGGCGTTTCTACCTCAGGTGAGCGCCGTGGTGTACGATGGGGAAAACGATTTTGTGGAGCGGGTCATGTTCGAGCTTCAGCAAGACGAGAAATGGATGTTGCCCCGGCAAGCCAAGCGTCTGATGGCCATAGCCGATGCTCTTGAACCGGGAACGTATCGTGTGGAGATCGAAGTGACGCATGGCGGAGTTCAGATTCTTAAGATGATGGATGAAGTGGTCGTGGAGCCCTAGACAGCCCACGATCGTTGCTCCTTCCTCTTCACTAAGTAGTCGTTTTGCGGCAAAACAAGAACCTCGGCCAGTCCGTATGGAAAGATGGCCGAGGTCTTTTCTTAGGGTGTGCAAGCCTGGGACAGGCGGTTGCCAACCAGAGGACAACATGTCACGGGGCATAGTCACAACAAGGGGCTGCGGGCGAGATGCCCGCAGCCCCTTGCCAGTGATGCTTGCGGTTTGGCGTGAACCTTACTTGGCTGATACAGTGATCGTGATCAACCCATCATATGTGTCGGCCAGTTGCTGGGCGATGTAGTCGATGAACACGGCTCCGCCGATTTTGTACTCACTGAACATGTACTTCGTGTCTTCACCTTGTTTCGCCGGCAGCTGATTTTCGAACAGGTGCTCGAAGGAGACTATGCGCTCGTCATCGAGGTCTTCGGACGAAATCCTCGAAAGGGCGGCGTCCCCATTTACCGGTGGCCATCCGATGTACGGAGCCACATCCTGATGCCTGTAGACCCACAAGACCAATTCGGAGGTCAGTGGATTCTCGCCCCAATCAAATGCCACCTCGACGATGGCGTCGCAGTTGCTCTCCACCCGGAACAAGGCACCGCCGTCCCTGTCAAACTCCGGGGCTTCGCTGTCTTTGTCTCCTTTTCCAACCCAATCGACTTCTGTTCCAGGCCAGTATGTTTCGCCCAGCTTGGCTGCGAAGTAAGCTTGTGCGTCCCTGATCACTTGCCACTCATCCGAAGTGTACAGACCGGCTGCCCCCATCAGGGGATTCTTGAACAGTTTGTTCTCTACGAGCCATACTCTGGCATATTTCTCGATTGTGACGGTGAACGGGAACTCGAACCCGATATTGTCGTCTTCGTCCTGGAGAGAGCCGATGTCGTAATAACCATTAACCGACTTTTCCGGGTCAGCCGCCAGTGCTCCGGCAGAAAGAACCATTACCAGCAACAGGGACAAAGCTAAAACTCTTTTCACTTTGGAATTCCTCCTCTTCTCTTTTCAACGTACTTAATGTCCTCGTGAAGTGACCGGCAGAAAGGGTTTCAGGTGTTGACAGGACTCTTGGCAGCCCCCCTTTGGTCAAGTTGCTTTTTGCTCAGTGAAATCTATCATGCACCCCATTTGGGGGGTGATGACCTCGTGCGGTTTCCGGGAAACGCGGTAATAGCATATGTGCTTCCATCGCGATCATTCCCCAATGCTGACAGTTTATGCACGGGATGGAATTTCTTGTGTGGTGTTTGGTCACTGTCATGCTATGCACTTGTCCAAGTTCTATGCCCGAGATGGGACTTGGCCGGACGAAATTCACAAATCACCAGTTGGGCCCGGATCAAAGAGATGGGCTGTCACTTGGACAGCCCATCGGTCAGGTTAGTTAACGCTCGAGACAGTCATCACTAACCCCGCCGTGTACCTATAGGGTGCAGCGTTGGAGTCGACTCGGATGGCTCCGTCAATGAAGAACGCCTGTTCTCCGTCGTCACTGGAGTGGATGAAGGAGTCTGGCCTGTCCTCTATGTCAAACATGTAGCCGTAGAAACAGACCGCCTCCTCCCCTCCCCGACGGACTTCAAACAGCGTGGGAATCTGCGGCCAACTGAAGGGGAAAGTGGGCGACAGCGTTGTTTCGAAAGCGAAATCAACCCGGACATCAACGTTGGACTCCAGCCTGAACTCCAGTCCCCTGAAGTCCTCGTCCTCTGGATCTTTGATGAAAGTGGCGTTGAAGAGGTCCTCTACATCCTTCAGGTAACCACTGGTGTTGTACACACCGGGCCGGTTGGCAATACCAAAGTGCATTGTCTGGTCCACTGTTGGAAAGGTGATCTTCACGAAGGGGGAAACCTCAAGCCCAACCAGGATGTACTTTGTTTGGCTGATGGACTGTGTGCTGCCCTGCGCTAGGCCCGTTGCCGCCACTCCCGCCAGCAATGCAGTAGCCAGCAGCAAAGTAAGCAATTTTCTCATGTTCTCTGCCTCCTCTAATCTTTTTCCGCTTCGCGAAGCTAGGCATTTCTATGTTTCCCAAATCATGGAGTTTTATACAGGAAATGGGCGCCTGGGTGCAGCGAAGGTGTCGGGATATGGAGGAGCAGACCCACAGGGTATGCTGGAAGCGGTGGGCCGAGTCTAAGGCGGCTGGCAGGTTAGGATCGGGGAGCCAGAAGACCCATGCATCTCCAGGGTGCTTGTACAGGAAAACGGGGCTATAGTGCCGAAGTAAACGTGCTGAGGTGAATCCTAATGCTCAAGAACCCGCCTGTGCTGCAAGCGGTTGCCTTCTTACTCCTTGCGGTGTTCGTGATTCCCGCGGCCGCCCTGGCGGCTGGGGAGGAACCGCTGACCATAGCAGTTCTGCCTCGGGCTTTGGGGAACCCCATTTTCCTCGATGCCTTTGAGGCGACGCAGAAAAAAGCCCACGAGCTTGGTGTGCGCCTGGAATGGGTGGCACCTTTTGACTTTTCCTCCGAGGCCCAGGTGGAGATGATTGAAAACCTGATCCGCCGGGGCGTGGACGGCATTCTGGCCAGCGTCAATGACGATGAGGAGATCCACCGGGTGTTTAGGAAGGCCCTGGATCAGGGCATTGCCGTGGCCACCTTTGACGGAGACAGTCCAGGGAGCGGACGGCTGTTCCACATCGGCATCGACAACTTCCGGGCGGGCTTTGCCATCGGTGAAGCCCTGGTGGATGTGCTCAGCTCCCGGGGCCTAGCCCAGCAGGAACTGGATACCATGATCATGACCGGGCTCAGGGAGGCCTTCCACCATGAAGAGCGCATCCGCGGCTTTCTCGCGGCCACCGAGGGCCGGGTGAACCTCAGGATCAGGGATATCGTGGAAAACGAGGACACGGTGGAGAAGTCCATTATCCTGCTGGAGGACTACGTGAAGCACAATCCAGACATTGAGGTAATCTACTTCGTGGGCGGCTGGCCCTTTTATGTACCCAGCGAGGCTTTGCCCAACTTCCAGCGCTGGGCCCAGGCGGGCGGCATTGCGGTGGGCATTGACCTCTTCTACGATGCCCTGCTTCTGCAGAAGGAGGGCTTGATCCAATACCTCATCGGCCAGGACATGACCAGCATGGGAGCGTTGGGCTTGGAGCTTTTGGTGAAGTACATCCGCACCGGCGAGGCTCCCCCGGAGTTTGTGGAAGTGGGGCTGGAACACGCAGATGAAAGCAACCTCGACCGGCTGCTGGAGATCCACAAGCCCTGGCTGGTGAAGTAGGGGGGCGTTTTAGATTACAAGGTTCGAGCGATTCTGGTCTAAACTGGTTAAAAAGGCGGAGATCCACACGATCCGCACCAAATTGATCCTCTCCTTTCTGGTCACGGCTCTCCTGCCCTTTGGCCTGATGACCGTCTTTTCCTATCAAACCTATTTCGGCGGGCTGCTCCACCGGGTGAGTGAATACTCCCAGGAAGTGGTGGGTCGCATGGCCAGGGAGCTGGATGAGTACTTCCTCGACATCGAGGCTCTGCTCACCAAGGAGCAGGATTTCTACCTGGATCAGCTGATCAAGCTGGTGGAAAACAACGACTTCAACAACCGCAAATACGTGTTCCGCATCTGGGAAGATCTGAATAACCTGCAGCGGGTCAAGCCCGACGTAGAGGAGCTTTCCATCATTTTCCCCAACGGAAGGCGCCTGAGCAGCTACGGTCTGTACACCCTGGATTACGAA